>JAIUYC010000582.1 GCA_020216575.1 Coleofasciculus sp. S288
AAGTAATCTAACTTAACGTTTAGTGAAGTTTCCCTTACAAGTCATTGCAAGGTTTATTTCACTGCTATCAGAACGCGCTAATCTCACAGGCAGATACTTTTTATATCCCATTTAAATATTGGCACTGGCGGTAGTCAGGCGCTAGAGCCAATGGGGTAATGCCTGTGTCAAACTGTTTAACTCCTGAGTAGTCTGGGGGAAAACCATGAACCAAAAAGTCATTTCTGCCACACGTAATGTGGCAATTGTGGGTCCGTATTTGAGTGGTAAAACAACACTTTTAGAAAGTTTGTTGTTCGTCACGGGTGCGATTTCGCGGAAAGGTAGCATCAAAGATGGCAACACGGTGAGCGATAGTGTACCAGAAGCACGCGATCGCCAAATGAGCGTAGAAGTATCCGCCGCCAGTACCGAGTATCAAGACATCCGCTTCAACTTCTTAGACTGCCCCGGCTCCGTTGAATTCGCCCAAGAAACCTATAATGCCTTAATTGGTGTCGATGCGGCTGTAGTTGTTTGCGAACCGCAAAGCGATCGCGTCCTCACCCTAGCTCCCTTATTCAAATTCCTCGACGACTGGGAAATCCCCCACTTAGTCTTTATCAACAAAATAGATCGGCTGACGTGTGAAGGCAATGCCTGTGGCAACGCTTACCGAGACATTTTAGACGCCCTCAAATCCGTTTCCACCCGTCCCTTAGTACCACACCAATACCCGATAGGCAAAGGAGAGCACATTGTCGGGTTTATCGATTTGGTGAGTGAACAAGCCTATCAGTATCATTCCGGTGCCCCCGCTGACCCAGTTCCACTGCCAGAGTCTTTGAAAGAGCAAGAACACGCAGCACGCAACGAAATGCTGGAAGCTTTGGCAGATTTTGATGACCACCTGCTTGAAGAACTGCTAGAAGAAATCGAACCTCCTCAAGAAGAAATTGTCCAAGACCTGAAGATGGAATTGGGCGCAGACTTGATTGTGCCTGTATTCATGGGCGTTGCCGACCAAGATTACGGCGTTCGCCACCTGATGGATGCCCTCCTGCGAGAAGCTCCAGCACCGGAAACGACAGCAGAGCGGCGGGGAGTTGATCTCTCCTCTGAGACACCCGTGGCACAGGTACTCAAAACCTATTACACGCCCCAAGGTGGCAAACTCTCCTTAGTGCGCGTGTGGCAAGGTCAGCTGACGGATGGAATGATCCTCAATGGTGTGCGTGCGGGTGGACTATACCACCTGCTCGGTCAGCAACAGCACTCAATGACACAGGTATCAGTGGGTGATATTGTTGCGATCGGACGATTGGAAGGCATTCAGACCGGTGAAACCCTGACCGTCAACGGAAATCAAGGGGCAGTTGCATTACCCAAAGCGGATTCCCTAAAGCCAGTTTATGCACTAGCGATTACTCCAGAGAATCGCAAAGACGAAGTGAAAATCAGCAGCGCTGTAGCCAAGTTGCTGGAAGAAGACCCGTCTCTCGCTTGGGAGCAACACGGCGACACCCACGAAATTATCCTCTGGGGACAGGGTGAAATTCACCTACAAGTCGCCCTAGACCGACTGCGGCGCAAATATAACCTGCCGATGACCACTCACCTGCCGCGAGTTCCCTACAAAGAAACGATTCGCAAATCCACAACGTCCCACGGGCGCTACAAACACCAAAGTGGGGGTCATGGGCAGTTTGGAGATGTTTACCTCGACATCAAGCCTGTAGAGCGGGGTGAAGGCTTTAGTTTCGCCCAAACCATTGTCGGTGGTGTTGTGCCGAAGCAGTATATTCCTGGCGTTGAAATAGGGGTGCGGGAGTATCTAGTAAATGGACCTTTGGGCTTTCCGGTCGTCGATGTGGCAGTAACGCTGACCAATGGCTCTTACCACTCCGTCGATAGCTCCGAACAGGCGTTTAAGCAAGCGGCACGGCTTGCTATGACCGAAGGAATGCCCAAGTGCGAACCCCTGCTCCTAGAACCGATTATGACGATTCAGGTGTGTGCGCCCAAGGAATACACCTCCAAAGTTCTTCAACTGATAACGGGGCGTCGCGGGCAAATTCTCGGCTATGAAGGTCGTTGAGATTGGCCGGGTTGGGATTGTGTTTCCGGCTATCTGCCTCAGGCGGAAATGCACGACTTTATCGTGGAATTGCGATCGCTCACCCTAGGCGTTGGCTTCTTCAACTGGGAGTACGACCATCTCCAAGAAGTCCCCGGTAAGTTAGCTGAAAACGTGCTAGCAACGACGGGACATACGAATGGGAATGGTAATGGGAGCAACTCTCGCTGAGTAGCGCACTAACAAGCACAAGGCTCAGCCCTGTTCATGGTTAATAGTTGATAGTTCATTGCTCTAAACCATCAACTATTAACGTTGTAATGTTTTGTAAACAACAGGAGGGCTTTTTCATAAAATTCCCAGCTAGGGTCAGAGTAGTTGGTAAAGAGTCGTTCGCCAGTTAAAGCTTTTTCAGCGAAACGAACTTGCTACTGACTAACTCCAATGAAAGGACGATAAGCTCATGCCATTCATCGCTTCACTCCTCACCACCCTAGTTGCTATTTTGGTCTATCTAAGCAGTGCGAAAATTCACAAGCCTCAGAATCGGTTAGCCGTGCAGGCAATCGCTATTCTCATTGCCGTTGTTGCTGCGATCGCCTCTGTTTTTAAAAACATCGTCATTATCCCGGCGGGTAATGTCGGTGTCGTAGAATTGTTCGGGCAGGTTTCCGAACGCCCTCTCAATCCTGGCGTTCACTTGATCAATCCCTTTGCTGAGGTTGAAGAATTTTCCACTCGCCTTAGAGATATCAAGGAAACAGTAGAAGCCACATCCCAGGAAGGGCTAGCGTTCAACATTGATGTGAGCCTTCAGTACAAACTCGAGCCGCAAAAGGCAGTGGAGGTTTATAAAGCGATCGGTACGGACGAAACAGAAATCGTAATATCCAGATTTCGCTCAGTTGTCCGCGAAACCACGGCTAGCTATCCCGCTGAAGCCATTTACGCCACCAAGCGGCAGGAGGTAGCCAATCGGCTTCGCACGCGGTTGGGCGAACAGTTAATGCCCCTTGGGTTTGTCATTGAGGAAGCCTTATTGAGAGAAGTCGAACTCCCTGACACCCTCCAGACAGCAGTTCAACAGAAGCTAAAAGCAGAACAGGAAAGCCGCCAGATGGCATTTGTCCTGGAAAAAGAACGTCAAGAAGCAGAGCGCAGGCGTATCGAAGCTAAAGGCATGGCTGATGCTCAAAAGCTTGTTTCTCAAGGTCTTAATCCTCAAGTCCTCCAGTTAAAAGCGATCGAAGCAACGGAGAAACTCGCTAGCTCTGACAACACTGAAGTCGTGATTGTCGGCGGAGGTCAAGGGGGACTGCCGATTAATCTCCAAATTGATTCAGCATCCTCTCCCGGACAGCGTTTGGCTCAAGGTCAGTAGAAATAAGATTGTAGGTGTTAGATGAATTCTCAAAACCTAATACCGAATTCTCAATGCCTGTTCTGAGAAGGGATTGTACAACGCGATAATAGGGGCAGATTATGGAAAATTTACAAACTTGGTATATTGTCAAACGACCGAGCAATCAATGTGAAATCCTCTCCAAGGAGCAGTTCGATCAAATTGAAGGGGAGGAAGAATCAGAGATTGTAGAACGCTGGGGGCCGTTTGATACTCAACAAGATGCGATCGCTCGTCGAGTAGGATTAATTCGCGCTGGGAAATGTCAACCTGTTTAGTCAGTAGTCATTAGTCAGTTGTCAGTTGTCCAATGACCAATGACCAATGACCAATGACCTACTGAGCAGCTCTGGTGTTTCGTTGTGCCGCAATCTCTTGGTTGAGAACCTCAAAGGCTTTAGCATATTGAGGATCATCTGGCGTGCCAACTTTATCGCGATTCTGCTGCAATTCCTTACGCTGTTCCTCTGTCAACTCAATCGCGACATCGGGTTCAATTCCCTGCTTGTTAATATCACGACCACTGGGTGTCAGGTATTTAGCAATTGTTACAGCAAGACCCGATCCATCTCCGAGTCCCCGCACTGACTGCACCAAGCCTTTACCAAATGTTTTAGTTCCCACCAATGTGGCGCGATTGTTGTCCTGCAAGGCTCCGGATAGAATTTCACTAGCACTGGCTGATCCACCATCTACCAGTACTACGAGCGGCTTATCCGTAAGAGCGCGATTGTTGCCTCGCTGGCGGTCAGATTCTCCCTGGCGGTCAACGGTCGAGACAAT
>JAIUYC010000583.1 GCA_020216575.1 Coleofasciculus sp. S288
CCTAGAGGAAGTAATTGGGAACGATTTAAGCTGTGTTTTCCAAACGATTAACGAAAAAACGCGAGCAATTGTTGAAAATCCCGCAACCTTAGCACTCAGTCAAGGAATTACCGTAGGGATAGAGAACCATACCCTACTGATTGCCAAAGATGGCACAGAAATCCCAATTAATGACAGTGCTGCACCCATCAAGAATGATGGGGGTAAAATCCTGGGAGCTGTTCTAGTTTTCCATGACAATATAGAGCAACAGCAATTGGAAGCACGACTGCAAGGAGAAAATGAGCGACTGGAAGCTGAAGTTGTAAAGCTTAGCGAGCAATTAAGGCAGACTAGCGAACGACTAAAACAGGTGAACGGCCAATTACAGGTAGAAATTGCTCAACGTCAGCGTTTGGAAAGAGAAGTGCAATTGGCTTTGGAAGAAGAATAGTTTTAGGTGGAATCGCACTGAACTTAAGAGCCTTGAAATAAATTTGTCGCCTCAAAGCTTAAGGAAGCTAAAGCTTATACCAGTTTCAAAAAAGAATGCAACACAACACATTGGAGATCCCCCTAAATCCCCCTTAACAAGGGGGACTTTGAACCGAATTATGTTCCCTCCGTGATGTGAATGGCAAAGCCTCCTTTGGCTCCCCCCTTAAAAAGGGGGGTGAGGGGGGGATCTAAACGGGGGGCTACGAGGGAGCGAGATTTGTCGCAAATATTAGTGAAGTTGGTATAGTAGCGTTTCTCGGTTGACTGGAATACATCTAGATTCACGATTCGTAGGGGCGGGTTTCACCGAGATACTGCTTCCCACGGCTCAATCCAATAAACCCGCCCTTCCTCACAATCATATGAGAACCGCTATACTACCGATTACCTAACACCTTGCCAGTAGAGGCGCAGCTTGAAGTAGCGTCTGGGTGTAGGGGTGTTGGGGGGTGGTAAACAGTTTGTGCGTGGGTTCGAGTTCGACAATTTGACCGCGATTCATTACGGCAATTCGATCGCAAAAAAACCTCGCGACCCAAAGGTCGTGAGTAATAAATAAATAGGTCAAATTAAATTCTTGCTTCAATTCCAGCATTAGTTCCAACACTTGCGTCTGAACGCTAGCATCGAGCATGCTTACAGGTTCGTCGCAAATGAGCAAACTGGGGTGGGTAATTAAGGCACGAGCGATCGCAACTCGCTGTTGTTGTCCTCCCGATAAGTCAGCCGGATAGCGATGATAGTACTCTTCTACTGGGGTTAATCCTACCCGTTCCAGCATCTCCGTCACTTGGTGTTTCGCTTCCGAGGAATCGGCAAGTTTGTGAATAAATAAGGGGTCGGCAATACTCTGTCCCACCGTCATCAAGGGATTGAGACAAGCATGGGGGTCTTGAAATACCATTTGAATTTGACGGCGAAGTGTCCGCAGAGAGTGTCGATCCAATTGGACTAAGTTCTTTCCTAAAAACTCAACCGTTCCATCAGTCGGGCGAATCAGTTGCAAAATAGTGCGAGAAAGGGTACTCTTCCCACAACCCGATTCCCCAACTAATCCCAAAATTTCACCAGGATAGAGGTCAAAGTTGACATTATCAACTGCTTTAATAACTGGACTTTCCTTGGAAAGAAATTGAGCAATAAAATTGCGTTCTAGCGTGTAATATTGCTTTAAGTTTTTAACCCGAAGGAGAGGACTATCAATTTTGGAGTTTGGAGTTTGGAGTTTGGATTGGGAATTCTCCCCATCTCCCTGCTTCTCCTCCTCACTAATCGCTTGAATATGCAAAGCCGCTTCCAGGAGCGATCGCGTATAGTCGTGTTCGGGGGATTGTAGAATTTTTTCAACTGAACCCATTTCGACCATCTGCCCGTTATACATGACGGCAATGCGATCGCAATATTCCCCCACCATTGCCAAGTCGTGAGAAATCAGCAGCAGTGCCATCTGCCGCTCCCGGCACAGTCGCGTCAGTTCCTGTAAAATTTGTGCGGATACCGTGACATCCAGGCTGGTCGTGGGTTCATCGGCGACAATTAGCTTGGGATCGAGCAATAAGGCAAGTGCGATCGCTACCCTCTGCCGCATCCCACCGCTAAACTCATGGGGATACTGTGACCAACGGTTTGCTGGAATCTTCACCGCGTCTAGCGTCTCCAGCGCCCTTTCCTTACACTGACGGTGTGAGAGTTGATGTCGGTGCGCCCGCAACGTTTCAATACAGTGTTCCCCAATGGTCATCAGGGGATCGAGGCGTGTCATCGGATCTTGAAAAACTAACGCCACCGCTTCCCCGCGAAATTTGCGCAGTTGAGGGGGTGTCAAATCAAACACCGACTGTCCAGCAAATCTAACCCGTCCCTCAATTTGGCTTGAGGCGGGTAACAAACGCATTGCCGCCCGTCCTAAGGTTGACTTACCACAACCCGATTCCCCCACCAATCCCAACCGTTCTCCAGCATCTAGGGTGAAAGAGACATCATCGACTGCCCAACGGGGCGCTACCTCTAACCGACTACTGGGATAGGCAACCCGCAAATTTTCTACACACAATAGGGCTTCACTCATTTTTAGTCATTAGTCCGTTGTCCGTCGTCAGTGGTCAGTAGTCAGTCGTAAATCTAAAATCGCAAATCCTCGCATCGAATGACCTCTGATACCTGATCACTCTCGACCTTTGGCATCTTTAGGTTGAATGTTAACCGATACTCGCCGCATTAAGTAGGCAACCCCAAAATCTCCGTTAGGATGCTTTTCTAAGGCTTCGGCGAGTTCAAACACACGGGCTGCGAGTTCGCTTCCCAGTTTTTCAATCGTTGCTTGGCGTTCTTGTTCAGAAAACTGTTGCTCTCGCACCCGTGTCTGCCACTCATTGGAAAATAGCTGCTCAATCGTCGTATGCAGCCCGAGTTTTTCCTGTTTGTCCCACTCCCCGTAATCGCACCAGATTCCACGGCAATGCATGCACCGTTCCACATAAAACGGCGTCTTGAGATTAACTTTAGCGCGAGAGAGATAGCGCTGGCACTCCGGACACAATGCTGCCTTTGTATCGAAGGGAGACTGCACAAAATCCACATTGATGGTTCTAGAGAGTGCCTCGGGTATCGCTGGATTGTAAGGTTGACGCGCCTGCCAAGCCTCATACTCGCTTGCGGGAATCCAAGTCCCCTTGCACTCCTGGCAGTACTTCACGGCGAACTGGTCGTCCAGAACACCATCCGATAGCGTTACCTTCCTACATTTCGGACATTCCACAGATTTTGCTTCCTTGACCGAGTCCAATTTTTTTCATTAAATCTAAAATTGCATCAACAGTCCGGTGATTGGCAATAGGGACGAGAAAATTTGATTCTAGATTGTGTATTCTAAATTTTTTCTTTGATGTTCGACATGACTCGATCCTCACGCTAAAGTTGAAGCAACGCTTCGCAATATTTGATCAGGGTGTTGATGCGATCGCCTACCGTCGAAGCGCGAGAACGAGATGTTGCAGAACTCCGCGACGCTTGCAGCAGCATTAAATCTGTCTCCAATAGCCGCATTTGCTTGTAGATTTCTGTCTGAATAGACTGCCATCGCGATGCATAATCCGGTGATACGTCGTCTGCACTTAGGCTGGCGATTTGGCTTTGAAATAGCTGTTGTACGTCTTGGAAGTGATCCCGGAGTGTTGCGACTTGCAAATCAGAGGCAGCAACTGTCTGGTGCAGCTCCTCTAAGGCGTTTTGAAATGTCTGGTAGCACTCGCGTTGTGATTGTGGTAACATTTTTGCTCTTGTTGGTTTAGAATTAATGTAAAGAATTTTGTCCTTCAAATAACAGCGATTACTCAGGAAAAGCTGACGTTGAGGCTTAAACTCAAATTCAGCTTTCATTCCCCAAAAGCGATAAGCCGCAAGGCATTCCCGCGTTTCCTATAGCACTCGAAAAGTGCTTGCCGCTTGATCGCTTCCATTTGGTTCAACTACGCTAGGCTGATCTGACAGCACAGCGTAGGAATCTGCATATCATCTCATCAGTCCCAGATGATTTCGACAGGTTAGAGCAACCAACGGGTTACAACCCCAGCACCGATCCCACAGCCGTTCTGGTACACTTTCAGCACTATTTTTTATTTGTTAAGTGAACAGTTATGGACGCCGTAGCCACCACCCCAAAGCTAAAATTTGACGTTCCTGAATGGTTGCAGGAGTGTCTCGATAAAGAGTTATCAAATGCCGATGACCCAGTTCCTGATGACCTCTCGTTAATCTGTC
>JAIUYC010000584.1 GCA_020216575.1 Coleofasciculus sp. S288
AGTGCCTATAACTATGCGCTACGGGAGATAAAAGACTGGTGCGATAGTCGCAAGTGTCCGATTGATAGATGCTCTCTGGAGAAAGAGTACATCCTACCAGCTAATACTAAGTTTCCCAACGAAATCTATCAGCTTAATAACTTGCCACGAGCTAAGAAGGAATTTCCCCAGCTCAGTGAAGTTCCTTCCCAAGTTCTCCAACAAGCGATTAAGCAATTACATGTTGGTTGGAAGTACTTTCAACAAAGGGGATTTGGCTTTCCAAGATTCAAGAAGTATGGGCAATTCAAGTCGTTATTGTTTCCCCAATTCAAGGAGAATCCAGTAACGAATTTGCATATTAAACTGCCCAAACTAGGGTTCATTCCCATTAACTTGCATCGGCCCATCCCTTCAGGATTTGTGGTCAAACAGGTAAGAATCTATCAGAAAGCCGACCGATGGTATGCATCTATCAATATTCAATGTGATGTGAGTGTTCCAGACCCAATACCCCATGGTTATCCAATTGGGGTTGACCTTGGGTTAGAAAAGTTTTTGGCAACTAGTGATGGTGTCCTCGTCCAGCCGCCGAAGTTTTTTAAGACGCTACAAAGCCAGTTGAAATTACTGCAACGTAGGCTCTCAAGGAAAAAGAAGCGGTCAAAAAATTACGAGAAAGCTCGAATTAAAGTTGCTAGACTCCACCACAAAATTGATAACACTCGGAAGGATTTTCATTACAAGCAAGCCCATGCTCTTTGTGATGCTGGTGATATGGTGTTCATGGAAGACCTAGATTACCGCGTATCCGCAAAAGGGATGTTTGGGAAGCATATGCTTGATGCTGGATTTGGTCAGTTTAGAACCATCGTCAAGCAGGTGTGCTGGAAGCGTGGAAAGTTCTTTAGTGAAGTTGATGCTAAAGGGACATCTCAAGAGTGTCCAGAGTGTGGTGGAGAAGTCAAAAAAGACCTGAGCGTTAGAGTCCATAACTGCCCTCACTGTAACTACACAACAGATAGAGATGTAGCAGCAGGACTTAACATCAGGAACCGAGGGGTTAAGCTAATTAGTACCGCTGGACTAGCGGAAATGGAAACTGCCTGTGCAGCCGCTCTACCGGGGCTTGAGGAAACTCAGGCTAGGCAAGTGGCGAAATCTCGTAAGAGAGTAACCAGGAAATCCTCAAAGTGATTTGGGGAAGCCTACACCGTAATTTTTAATTCGGTGTAGGAGATGTCACTCATTTGTCCTTTGTCCTCGATCGAAATCAATGGGGTCAAAAGTAAGAGTCGGTCAAAGGGGATGGTTCCTTGTCCTCATTACTGCTCCACTGGTGGCGGGATTAGTTATTGCTGTAAAATCAACTGGATTTTTCCAGCTCCTCGAATGGGCAACCTACGATCGCTTTTTTCACCTGCGTCCCCCGGAACCCGTTGACAATCGCCTGCTCCTAGTAACGATTGATGAGTCAGACATCGAACGGCAGGGACAATGGCCTCTTTCAGATGCGACCTTAGCGCAATTAATTAAGACCCTTAATCAATACCAGCCTGCTGCCATTGGTTTGGATCTTTATCGCAATTTACCTGTAGAACCGGGTTACCAAACCTGGGTTGAGGTGATGAACTCGACTCCAAATTTAATTGCAGTAGAGAAAGCAGTAGGCAGGAAAGTTCCTCCTCCTCCCAACTTGAGCAAATCAGAACAGGTGGGTTTAACTGATTTGTTGGTGGATGCTGACGGCAAAGTCCGTCGAGCCTTGTTATCAACCCGCACTTCAGACGGCCAGATGAAATTTGGTCTGGGTGTCAAGTTGGCGTTGATGTATCTGGAAGCGCGAGGCCTTACTCCCAAGGTTGTGGATCATGCGAAGAAGCACTATCGCATCGGTCAGGCGGTGTTTGTCCCCTTTTCAGGTAATGATGGCGGATATGTCCGGACTAACTCGGGGGGCTATCAAATCTTTTTGAACTATCGGGGACAACAGGATCGCTTCCACACGGTATCGTTAACAGAAGTCCTAGAAAATCGGGTCAAGCCGGAGTTAATTCGCGATCGCTTAATCTTGATTGGCTCCTTTGCACCGAGCCTGAACGATACCTTTCATACCCCCTACAGCAACAGTTTCACCAACACGCCGCAGCCGACTCCAGGCATGGTCATTCATGCCAATGTGACGAGTCAGATTTTGAGTGCAGCCCTTGATGGACGCCCTCTGATTCGCACTTGGACAGAACCGTTTGAGGAGTTGTGGATTTTGCTGTGGTCTGGTATTGGTGCAACCTTACATTGGGGGTTGTTGGAAATCGACCAACATCGAAAGAAGTTTTCCACCCGATGGAAAGTTTTGGGACTTTATATTGTCCTGAGTGGGGGCGTTCTCATCGCTGGTAGCTATTTGGCCTTTCTCGCAGGGTGGTGGATTCCGATTGTTCCCCCATTGGTGGCATTGAGTGGAGCTGCGATCGCAATTACAGGCAATCAACTCTTAAACTTACAGCAACAGCGCTCCGAATTAGCTCAACAAAACCTGCGGATGGAACAAGAGAAAATCAAAGCGGAGGCGGCATCTCAGGCAAAAAGTCACTTTCTGGCGAAGATGAGCCACGAACTGAGAACGCCACTCAACGCCATCCTCGGTTTTACCCAACTGATGAGCCATGATGCCTCTCTTTCTTCCGAGCAGCGAGAATACGTCGGTATCATCCTGCGCTCTGGCGAACATTTGCTGGCACTCATTAACGACATTCTCGAAATGTCCAAAATCGAAGCCGGGCGAATTACCTTTCACGAAACTAGCTTTGACTTGTACCGCCTGCTGGACTCCTTGGAAGAGATGTTTCAACTCAGAGCCTCTTCCAAGGGTTTACAGCTCGTGTTTGAGCGTACAAAAGACGTTCCTCAGTACGTGGAAACCGACGAAGGAAAATTGCGTCAGGTTCTAATTAACCTACTGGGCAATGCCATCAAATTTACTGAATCTGGCTGTGTAAGGCTGAGGGTAAGACTGGGAGAGCACGCGAGCGGGACAAGGGCAGAATTCACCTCCTCTCCCCAACTAAACCAGCTTCTTCTGTTATTTGAGGTGGAAGATTCTGGCCCTGGCATTGCCCCTGAAGAAATTAATTCTCTCTTTGAAGCCTTTATCCAAACCGAGATGGGCGGAACCTTCACTGAAGGAACCGGTCTAGGTTTAGCGATTAGCCGACAATTCGTGCAACTGATGGGAGGCGAGATTGCGGTTAATAGTACTCCAGGGCAAGGAGCAACATTTAACTTTCATATCCCGCTTAAGCTTGCCCATGTCAGTGATATTCAGACTCAACAGCCGATTCACAGGGTGATTGGGTTAGCGCCGGCTCAAAGAGAGTATCGCATTCTAGTGGTGGAGGATAACTGGGCAAATCGTCAACTGTTGGTTAAGCTACTCACCTCCATCGGTTTCCAGGTACGCGAAGCTGAAAATGGTCAAGAGGCAGTTGCCCTATGGGAACACTGGGAACCGCAGTTAATTTTGATGGATATGCAAATGCCAGTAATGGACGGCTACGAAGCCACTAAACAGATTAAGTCCCATCTCAAGGGTGAGGCAACGGTCATTATTGCCCTACCAGCAAGTGCGTTTGCAGAGCAGCAAACCAATGTTTTAGCAATCGGTTGCGATGATTTCATGAGTAAACCCTTTCGGGAGGACGTGCTTTGGTCAAAGATAGCGAACCATCTAGGGGTGTGCTACATCCATGAAGAGCTGCCAACCTCATCCCAGCCAGGAGAAAGGGTTAAAGCCCTGACGCCAGAGGCATTAGCCGTGATGCCACAGGAATGGTTAACACAGGTTCACCGAGCCGCAGAAGCTTGCTTGGATGACGAGATTCTTAAACTTATCGAGCAAATCCCAGAGCAGCATGCAGATTTGAAGTTGGCTCTGACAGATTTAGTCAATAACTTTCGGCTCGATCTAATCTTTAATTTAACGAGTAAGGAGTCTGAGGAGCTGTAATACTAAATCCACAATACGTAGCGTCTGTGCGTAAGTCCTGAGTCTTTAACTCTTCGATAACCAGTCTTTGATACTCGTGAATGAATCTTTGAGCCTCGTGAATGAATCTTTGAGCCTCGTGAATGAGTCTTTGATACTCGTGAATGAGTCTTTGATACTCGTGAATGAGTCCTTGAGCCTCGTGAATGAGTCTTTGATACTCGTGAATGAGTCTTTGATACTCGTGAATGAGTCTTTGATACTCGT
>JAIUYC010000585.1 GCA_020216575.1 Coleofasciculus sp. S288
AGGGGCACGATATATCGTGCCCCTACAATATGTAGCGTCTGTGCGTAAGTCCTGACCTTGACAGGGCTAGCATTGCTCACCCTACAGTCTCAACTATCAACATACAATCTTTTGTATCTACCTAGAAAGACTAGCCAGACAACAACAACCAGCCAGTGAATTGCGACGGGTGTCCACAGGGAACCGCTTTGTAGGTAGGTGAGGCTACAGATAAGGCCTAGCAGAGCTGCTAAAAGCAGAAAAATCCAATTGAAAAATGTTTCAACTCCCTGTGGGAAGAAGGTCATAGCATTTAGGGGATGATATATGATAAACGAGACTAAGCTGATACATCCCCAAAACCACAATCCTGATCCGGATACATTTTCTGTAGGGTGAGGGAGAAGTAACACCCGAAAAAACAGCTCTTCTGTTACGGCTGGCATCAGAAACGAGGTAGCAATGATACCGATGATTGTCTTCCAAGACATCCTTAACGCCTCACATGGGAGAAATCCCCGTTGAAATCCGACAGGTAAGGCAATTATCGTAAAGGCAAGTAATAGGACAGCAGCATATAGCCATGCCTCAAGGTCGGGAAGAGTTGAGACGGCTGCTGTAAGGCGATGAGCCAGTAGTCTTATCGCTGGTAAGTTAAGAACAGACTTGAAAAACATTGAAGTTAGCCAATGAGTTTGAAAGGCAAAGTTGCAATTGTTACAGGTGGGGGTCAAGGGATTGGTAAAGCGATCGCTAAGCGATTTCTGGAGGAGGGATTGAAAGTGGTGATTGCTGAACTTGACCAGGAAGCGGGGCAGGAAACGGAAGCGGAGTACAGTAGGCTGGGTGAGATTAAATTTATACTGACAGACATTGCCGATGAATGCATGGTAAAAAGAGCGATCGCAGAAACCATTGAATCCTTCGGCAGGCTGGATATCTTAGTCAACAATGCCGCCATTGCCGATCCAGAAAATCCGCCGATAGAAGAATTGAGCCTAGAAAGCTGGAATCAGGTAATTACAGTCAATCTCACCGGTGCTTTTCTCTGTACCAAACACGCTGTCCCGCATTTGCGAAAGCATCAAGGCAGTATCATCAACATTGCCTCAACAAGAGCCTTGATGTCAGAACCCAACACCGAAGCGTATTCCACGGCTAAGGGCGGTATTGTAGCGCTGACGCATGCCTTAGCCAATAGTTTAGGTTCAGATATTCGAGTCAACTGCATTAGTCCTGGCTGGATTGCCGTCAGCGATTGGCAGAAGCAATCTGCAAGAAAAGAACCCGAACTGACAGAACAAGATCACAAACAACACCCTGTAGGCCGGGTTGGAACACCAGACGATATTGCGGGGATGGTTGTTTATTTAGCGTCTCCAGCAGCTTCTTTTATTACAGGAGCAAATTTTGTCATCGATGGCGGCATGACTCGTAAAATGATTTACCTATAGTTGCTACATAAGAAACGCATTGGGCTTATTTATCAACTCAGTCGCTCACAACAAAGCATGAAAATATACCTCTCCTGACTTCTGACTCCTGACTCCTGACTCCTGACTCCTGACTCCCTATTTTCAGATTAGATAGTTCGGCGGCAGTTTAAAAAAGGACAACAAAAATGAAAATTTGTGTAGCACAGACGAGACCTATCAAAGGTTACATTCAAACTAATATTAGTAATCACAAAAAAATAATAGATCTAGCAGTTTTCAATGGAGCAGACACAGTTATTTTCCCTGAACTATCAATAACGGGTTACGAACCGGAACTATCAAAAGAATTGGCAACTAATCAAGACGATAGTAGGTTTGACGATTTCCAAATGATTGCCGATACCAAGCAGATAACTATTGGAGTTGGAGTACCAACAAAAAATAATGCAGGTATCTGCATTAGTATGATCATTTTTCAGCCAAACAAAGCAAGGCAAACCTATTCAAAACAGTATCTACACCCTGATGAAGAAGAATTTTTCATCAGCGCACAAGGTCATACTGGCTTAATAGGTAAAAATAGCAACATTGCGCTTGCAGTTTGTTATGAATTGTCAGTTCCGGAACATTCGGAGAACGCTTTTAAAAGTGGAGCAGAATTTTATATAGCAAGTGTGGCTAAATCTGTGAAGCAGGTTGACAAAGCCATTGAAAGGTTATCTGGCATTGCAACTCAATATTCAATGACAGTATTGATGTCAAACTTTGTTGGACAATCTGGGGGGATGGAATGTGGAGGGAGAACATCAATTTGGAATAACAAAGGCTTATTGGTAGGAGAACTAGATGACACAAATGAAGGGGTAATAATCATCGACACTGAAACACAAGAACTCATTAAAAAAACAATTTAAGATAAAGTGCCACTTGAGTATTGGGATAATTTATTTTATGAAAATCCCTTAGTTGATACCAACAGGTGATGACTATGTCGCCCTACCTTGCAGCAATTTCTATCTACCCAATCAAGTCTCTTGACAGGATTGATGTAAATCAAGCAACCATCCTTGAGAGCGGTGCGCTACAGCATGACAGGGAATTTGCACTGTTTGACGAGCAAGGCCGGTTTATTAATGGTAAGCGCAACGCCAAAGTTCACTTGCTGCGATCGGCATTCGATGCTGAGTTCAAACTGCTCTCCCTACAACTTCAGGGAACTGACCAAAGAGCTACTTTTCACGTTGATGAGGAACGAACTGCTCTAGAAGCCTGGTTAAGTAATTACTTTGGCTTTCCAGTTAAATTTGTGCAGAACACGGTAACGGGCTTTCCAGACGATACCAATGCACTCGGACCTACCGTAATTAGCACGGGTACTATTGAAGAAATTGCTTCTTGGTTTCCTGATGTAAGTGTCGATGAAATGCGACTCCGACTGCGAACCAATCTAGAGATTGGTGGAGTCCCAGCCTTTTGGGAAGATCAATTATTTGCCCAAGCAGGGCAGTGCGTTCAGTTCCAAGTGGGAGAGGTTCTGTTTGAAGGGATTAATCCCTGTCAGCGTTGCGTTGTTCCCGCACGAGATTCCAAGATAGGAGAGGCTACTGCCAATTTTCAGAAGATATTTGTTACCCAGCGGAGGGAGTCCCTACCCCCTTGGACAACTCCAGCCCGTTTTAATCATTTCTATAGGGTAGCCGTGAATACGAACGTGCCTCAATCAGAAACTGGAAAGGTTTTACACAAAGGAGATATAGTGAAAATTTTGAGTGTAAGCGAGAGCAAACTTAGCTAGAAATCAATCTCTTCTACTGCTATAAACGCCAAAATCCCCGACTTCTTGAAGAAGTTGGGGATCTAAACAGCCAAAGTTTGCAACTTAAATAGGATTGCTATATCCAGGTGCAACATGTGAGCAGATTCAAGAAAAGCAAGATTTGGGGAGGCGTTGAGGGGTGAAAATTCTTAAGCAGCCGCATCCCTGGCAAGTGGGATTGATTTTGATGGGGGGTGTTTTTGCCGTTTCGACGGCGGCAATTTTTATTCGGTTGGCAATTGCTGCGGCTGGAGTTCGTGGAGTAGGATTTAGCCTTTTCCTAGCAGCGTCTCGCCTCACCATTGCTTCCCTGGTACTCCTCCCGGCGTGGCGAAACCTGCGACAAACTCAGCTCAGTCCGGGGGCGTTACGTTATGCGTGCGCGGCTGGTATTTGTCTATCCCTGCATTTTGCCACTTGGATTACCTCGCTTTCTTTCACCTCTATTGCTGCTTCCACTACCTTGGTTACAACTAATCCGGTCTGGGTTGCTCTCCTCTCCTGGTTGTGGTTCAAAGAAAAACTGACAAAGCTAACAGTAATTGGAATTGGAGTCGCCTTGTTAGGGGGTGTCTTGATTAGTTTGGGGGATGCAGGAACCGTCACGGCTGGAAATAATCCACCACTCGGTAATTTTCTCGCCCTTGTAGGAGCCTGGATGGCAAGTTTGTATTTCCTTTTGGGGCGTGAGGCACAGCGGCGAGGGTTGGGCATCGGGACTTATGTTGTGGTTGCCTATAGTACGGGAGCCTTGGTACTTTTGCCCCTCCCATTGCTATTTGGTTCAACTTACGTTGGCTATCCAGTAGCGGTTTACCTCTACATCCTGTTGATGGCTATTGCTTCCCAAGTGGTAGGACATACGACGCTGAACTGGGCAGTGCGCTGGATTTCTCCAACATTTGTCACCCTCGCCATTTTGTTTGAACCCGTCAGTTCCAGTTTTCTGGGCGGTCTACTTTTCAATGAAGTACCGGGACTGTTAGTGTT
>JAIUYC010000586.1 GCA_020216575.1 Coleofasciculus sp. S288
TGACCCCCCGCTTCCGCCTCGGCAGACGTTGCCGACCATGTACGATTTACCTAGCGAAAATCCAGAGGAACCCGGATTGCCTGACGAGTTTCACGACTTTCAGCCATCGTTGTTGCGACATACTTTCAAGCCTGCTAACTATGACCCAGATGAGGTTTTCGTTGGTGCTGACCTCAATCTTTACTACGATCTCCGCCATCCCAATTGGTACAAACGCCCAGATTGGTTTGCTGTTATGGGAGTTTCCCGACTCTATGAAGGTCATGACTTGCGTTTAAGCTATGTCTTATGGCAAGAGTTGATCAGCCCGTTTGTCGTCGTTGAGTTATTATCTCCGGGTACGGAAGATGAAGATTTGGGTCGGACAGTTCCTCAACGAGGAAAACCTCCAACCAAGTGGCAAGTATATGAGCAAATTCTGCGGGTTCCTTACTATATTGTTTTCAGTCGTTATACAAATGAACTTCAAGCCTTTCGCTTGGTGGCTGGTGCATACGAACGTGCACAACTGACGGAAGGGCGTTTGCTCATTCCCCAATTGGGGCTGAGTATAAGTTTGTGGCAAGGTTGTTATGAAAATATTGAGCGTCTGTGGATAAGGTGGTTTACTGCTGAGGGAGAATTAATCCTAACTCCCGGTGAGGAAGCTGCTGCTGCACAACAAGAAGTTGCTGCTGCACAACAAGAAGTTGCTGCTGCACAACAAGAAGCTGCTGAAGCTAGGCAGCGTGCTGAACGATTAGCAGCAAAGTTGCGTGAGTTGAATATTGACCCAGATGAGTTGGAATAAAGGCGATCAGTACGCCTCTAATCATTAAATCATTGGACAACGCTGGACAATGTAAGCATACAAGAAGATAATAGGGGTATGCCTAAATTTGTCAAACCGAATGAAGCAGCTAACACTCTGGGAGTTTGCCTCAGAACCCTCAGACGATGGGAAGCAGAAGGGAAAATCAACACCGTCAGAACCCCGTCCGGTCAAAGGCGGTACGACATCGAAAAGTTCATCAAAGAAGAGTCGGAAGACGGAAGACGACGCGCCACTGTTATCTATGCTCGCGTCTCTACCCGACCTCAAATTAAAGACCTGCATCGACAAGTTGAACGACTATCAGCGCTCTACCCAAGTGCAGAAGTTGTTAAAGAAGTGGCAGGAGGACTCAATCTTAGGCGGAAAGGATTGCTCTCCCTTCTGGGACGAGTTCTCAAAGGAGATATCAAGCTTATTGTGGTTGCCCACAAAGACCGACTCGCAAGGTTTGGATTCGACCTTATCGAGTGGTTGTGCGAACAGTTTGATTGCCAAATCGTGGTACTCAACCAAGATAACCTCAGTCCCCACCAAGAACTTGTTGCCGATATCATCGCCATTTTGTACAGTTTCTCCAGTAGACTGTACTCCCTGCGAAAACACGCCCCAAAAATCCAAGAACTCATACAAGAAAGCACCCCGCCATCGAGCGAAAAAGACAGCGCCTAACAAAACGCTGAAGATTCGAGTGTATCCAGAAAGCAAACTGCACAAAGTTTGGAAGCAATGGTTAGCCGCAGCACGATACTGTTACAACCAAGCGATAGCGTTACTTAAAGAAAACCCCAAACTTTCTGCCTATTCCCTGCGTGATGCCGTGATGAACTCAGGCTTGCCTGACTGGGTAAAGCGTTGTCCTAACCATCCGCGAGAAAACGCCATCTTTGACGCGCACGACGCCACAAGGCAAGCTAAGAAACAGGGAGGGGGAGCAAAATACAGAAGTTGCAGGAATCCCGTGCAAGCTATTAAGTTTCATGCTTGCAACTTTAAAACGCGCACTTGGTATCCCGGACTGGTAAAAGGGTTGGGATTTAAGGCAAGTGAGGCTATTCCAGACACATGCAACCATGCTACCCAGTTAGTGAGAGATAGAGGTAGATGGTTTGCTATCTTCCCCACCTATGTTGAGGAATCTGTAACAAACCAAGAAGGAGTCATTGCATTAGACCCTGGTGTAAGAACCTTTCTAACAGGCTACGACGGTCAATCTATTTTAGAGTTTGGCAAGGCAGACATTGGACGCATTCAACGATTGTGTTCTCACCTTGACAACCTGATGAAAAGAGTTGCAGCCATTAAAGTTAGAAAGCAAAAACGACGGATGCTCAAAGCTGCCAGTCGCATCCGGATTCGCATTCGCGCATTAGTTGACGAGTGCCACTTTTCAATCGTCAACTACCTAACAACGAACTACAAAGTCATCTTTCTGCCTACTTTTGAAACCTCAAAAATGGTTGTCAAATCCAAGCGCAAGCTCAACACCAAAACGGCTAGAGCTATGCTCACTTGGAGGCATTACCGTTTTGAGACACACCTCAAGCAGGTAGCAGCTAGACGCGGCGTAGTCGTGGTGGATGTCAACGAATCTTATACCAGCAAAACCTGTACAGCTTGTGGCTTCGTTCACGAAAAGTTAGGCGGTTCTAAGACATTCAAATGCCCCAATTGCGGTCACAAACACGACCGAGACTGGGGTGGCGCTCGGAATATCTTTATCCGAGCTTTGAGGGACGGCTCCTTTGCTCTCAACCTAACCGTTGAAAGCATTGCTATCGCGTCAGATGTGTTTGTCCACATTTGTACAGCGTAACACCGTCAGCACTTTTACCGATTGTTCAATTCAAGGGAGGCGTGAGGTACACCCTAATTGCATTTACTATGCCCTATGCCCTATGCCCTAAAACTAGCAACTCTGTGCCTTACTAGATTGAGAACCGCTATATTAGCTTATCTTCTCAAAAACTTTTGGCGAATGCGAGAGACAAAAATATCTACCTCTGGCAACTTGAGCTGTGTTGCAAACAGGGCAAAAATGCCTAAACCGACTATCCCAGCTAAACACAATTGAATTAGCTGAATGAGTAATGCCTCGGCACTCCAAACCTGTTGAAAGCCCCAATTAACACCCCAACTAGCACATCCCGCTAAAACGCTTCCCACCGTTAAACCGAGGATAGGCAAGCTCCATTCTCGCCAGGGTAAGCCATTGATTTTGCGATCCAAACACCAAAGCAGCACGACGGTTGAAGTAAAGTTCACTCCTACTGTTGCCAAGATTAAACCTGGAGCACCAAACCGTTGAACGAGGATGTAATCCAGCACGGCGTTGAGAAAGATATTCACGATACTGATGCGAAAGGGTGTCTCGCCATCTCCCAAAGCATAAAAGACTCGCACCAAAACATCGCGTGCCAAGTAGACAAACATGCCAATTCCATAGGCTATCAGCAAGGAAGCGACGAGTTGGGAAGCTTGGGACTGGAATGCTCCGCGTTGATACACCACTTTTACGATGGGAACAGCCAACGTTATCATCAAGGCTCCCAAAGGCAGCATCGTAATTGCGGTGAGGAGCAATCCTTGACGAATGCGTTGCTTGAGTTCCGGCCAGTTTTCGGGAGCAGCAAGCCGGGAAAATACGGGAAGCAAGGGGACTAAGATGACATTGGAAATGATTCCTAGAGGTGTTTGCACTAATAGTCCTGCATAAGCGATCGCAGCCGCCGCTCCTGGGATGGCAGAGGCGAAGAATAAATCGGTGTAGAGGTTAATCTGCAACATCCCAGAGGACAGGGTTGCTGGTCCCATAACTCTGAGAACGTCACTGACTCCAGGCAGCTTCCAATTAAATCGCAGGCGTAACTTACCCAATCCCGCTCGCCACTGCGCCGCTAGCTGGACTACCCACTGTAAGATTGCTCCACTTAAGGTTCCCCAAGCCAAAACCATGCCGCCCAGCATCACGTATTGGGGAGCGGTGATACGATCGCCTAGTTGCAGCGCTAACAGGCCGATGCCGCCAATTAACGTGATGCTGGAAAATAAAGGACTAACGGAGGGAAGCCAGTACATGTCAGCAGCGTTGAGCGTGCCAAAGCCAATGCCGATAAATCCAGCTAGGATAGCCATGGGAGCCATGATGCGCAGTTGGGAAATTGCGATCGCTCGTACTGACGGATCTAACCCCGGTCCTACTATGTCGATGAAGACTCCGGCAAATAGAATCAAGACAAGGGTGACGAGTAGTAAAATCGCTCCCACCAAGGTTGTAATCGTTTCAACGATGGGAGCGGCTTCTGATTTATCGCGCTTGGCAAGCACACTCACAATCGCGCTGTGGAACGGACCATTGATACCGCCGAGTAAAATCAACAAAAAACCAGGAACGACATAGGCGTAGCT
>JAIUYC010000587.1 GCA_020216575.1 Coleofasciculus sp. S288
TTACCAAACCCTTTCAGGTGGAAGAAGTTTTAGCTCGTGTTGAAACACACTTGGCGATCGGTTATCTGCAAAAGAGCCTTCAAGAGAAAAATGAAGAACTCTCGAAAACCTTGAACCAACTGCAAGAAACCCAAACCCAATTGATTCAATCGGAAAAAATGGCCTTACTGGGGCAACTGATTGCAGGCATTGGTCATGAAATCAATACACCCCTAGGAGCGATTCGTTCATCCATTGAAAATATCGCTGATTTCCTGAATCAACGATTAAAACAGTTACCTGCTTTTTTCCAAGGACTTTCCCCTGAACGCCAGCGTTACTTTTTTGCCTTACTCGAAATGTCAAGCCAAAAACAAACGTCGTTTTCTAGAAAAGAGAAACGCCAATTTAAACGGGTGTTGATGCATCAGCTAGAAGAGCAGGCGATCGCGGATGCCGAAACGATTGCCGATACTCTAGTTGACATCGGGGTTTACGACGATATCGAGCGTTTTTTACCTCTGTTACAAGACCCCGAACGTGAAACACTTTTAACGACTGCTTATCAGTTTTCCGCATTACAAACCAGCACGCAAACGATTATGACCGCTACAGAGCGTGCGGCGAAGGTAGTATTTGCCTTAAAAACCTATGCTCGTTATAGTTCTACCGATGAAAAGATTGAGGCAAATATTATTGAGGGGATTGAAACAGTATTAACCCTTTATCGCAATCAACTCAAGCAGGGAGTGGAAGTTATTAAAAACTATGCTAATCTGCCTCCCGTGCTGTGCTATCCTGATGAACTCAATCAAGTCTGGACAAATTTGATCCAAAATGCCTTGCAAGCAATGGATAACAAGGGAACCTTATGCATCGATGTCAAACAGGACAATGCAAACGTGCTAATCAGCATTAGTGATAGTGGCAAAGGTATCCCTCCAGAGATTCAGCAGAAAATTTTCGAGCCATTTTTTACCACTAAACCGGCAGGGGAAGGAAGTGGATTGGGATTGGATATTGTTAAGAAAATTATTGAAAAACATGAGGGGGAAATTACAGTAGAGTCAGTACCAGGTAAAACCACATTCACGATATCATTACCCACTCATCCAAGCTAGCAAAGCACCGATTAGCTAGCAACGTGGGTACGAAGACTTGAAATTAAATGAGGAGAAACGCTATGCCCAAACCTGTAATTTTATGCGTTGATGACGAGATAGTCGTGTTGAACAGCTTAAAAATTCAACTGAGAAATGCCTTTAGCGATTCCTACCTCTATGAAGTCGCTGAAAGTGCTGATGAAGCACTGGAAATTATTGAAGAATTCCAAGAAGACGAGATAGACATTCTTGTCATTGTCTCCGATTGGTTAATGCCTGGTATTAAAGGAGATGAATTTTTAATCAATGTCCATCAAAAATATCCAAATATTATTAAAATTATGTTAACAGGGCAAGCTGACCAAGAGGCGGTTGAACGTGCCAAGAAACAGGCAAGCTTGCATTCATGCTTGCACAAGCCTTGGGAGGGAAAGGAATTAATTGAAACGATAAAATCCGGTTTAGCGAAATTATGAGCAAGCCTGTTATCTTATGTATTGATGATGAACCAACCATCCTTGATAGTTTAAAAATACAACTTAAGAAAGCCTTGGGGGATGATTACCTTATTGAAACCGCAGAAGGAGGTGAAGATGCTTTAGAGCTACTTGCAGAATTGCAAGCAGATGGCTATGAAGTTGCCGTAGTCATTTGCGATTACCTGATGCCCAGTATTAGAGGGGATGAGTTATTAAAGCGCATTCATGAACTCTCACCCAAAACCCTAAAAATTATGCTAACTGGGCAAGCTGATGTGGAAGCGGTGGGAAATGCGATCAATTCTGCTAAGTTATATCGTTACATTTCCAAGCCCTGGCATGCAGATGACATAAGCTTAACGGTTAAAGAAGCTGTAAACAGTTATCTTCAAGAGAAAAAACTAACCCAACAAAATGCCCAGCTTCAGCACATGAATCAGGAGCTGGAACAATTAAACCAAAAACAAGCCGTGCTCATTGCTCAACTCCACGAAAACGAGAGCCGCTTGACTCAGTTTTTAGAAGCCATGCCTGTGGGTGTGGCAGTGGTGGATGCCGAAGGCAAGCTCTATTATGCCAATCAGAGAGCACAGGAATTACTGGGTAGAGGTGTTGCTCCGGCTGTCACCTACGAACAATTTGCACAAGTTTATCAAATCTACGTAGCAGGAACCAATCAACTTTATCCCACAGAAAACCTGCCTAAAGTACGAGCGTTGCGGGGTGATAGTGCCACGGCTGATGATCTGGAAATTCACCGAGGCAATAAGACTATCCCGATAGAAGTTTGGGCAACTCCCATCTATGATGCTAAGGGCAACGTCGTTTATGCGATCGCAGCCTTTCAAGATATCACCGAACGCAAAAAAGCCGAAGCAGAACGGCAAAAGTTCATTGAGGAACTTTTTGAACTGAATTGCAATTTAGAACTTGCTCTAGAAGCTGAATCACAATTAACGGAGGCTGCTAGACGCTTTGTTCCTAATGAATTTCTTTCTATTTTAGGACATAAAAGTATTGTTGATGTCAACTTAGGCGATCAAGTGCAGAAGGAAATGTCGGTGTTATTTTCCGACATTCGCGACTTTACAACCCTCTCCGAAAGTATGACCCCTCAGGAGAATTTTAAATTTATCAATGCTTATCTCTCTCGCATGGAGCCAACAATTATTGAACATCAAGGGTTTATTGATAAGTATATTGGTGATGGGATTATGGCCCTGTTTGACGGCAGTGCTGATGATGCGGTCAATGCTGGGATTTCCATGCTGAAAAGGTTGACAAAATACAACCAAAATCGCGTCAAATCTGGCTACGTCCCCATTCAGATTGGCATTGGCATTAATACAGGTTCTTTAATGCTGGGAACAGTTGGAGGACAAAACCGGATGGATGGCACAGTCATTAGCGATGCGGTCAACTTAGCCTCTCGACTAGAAAGCCTGACAAAAATTTATCGAGTATCGATGTTAATTACCCATCATACTTTAGCCCGCTTGCCCGATCCGACTCAGTATAATATCCGCTTCATCGATCAAGTTAAAGTTAAGGGGAAATCCAAAGCTGTCGCCATCTTTGAAGTATTTGATGGAGATGAACCTCAAATTAAAGAGGGAAAGTTAGCAACTCTCAAACGTTTTGAAGAAGGGTTGTTTTTTTACTATCAGCGCTCAATTAGGAACGCAGCCAAACAGTTTGAAGAAGTCTTGAGCCATAACCCAAAGGATAAAGTCGCTCAGATCTATCTCGATCGCTGCCAATCAGAGGACGCCAAGAGTTCCCCACTTTCGATTGGCTAAAACCTACGCCTTGATTGATAAAATTAAGCTCCGTCATTGACAAACTCAATAAAGCATGAATGGCTCCGGGTAAATCTGAGGAGCGCAGCTAGACAAGGGGGCTAAAATCTACCCTGCTTTGCAGTCGGAATTCCGTACAGGGATAGATCGGTAGGGGGATTAAGCAGTTCGAGCAATGCAGTTAGTATAGAAGTAAAGGAATATTAAGCAATTCATCAGTTGGATGGGGTAAAAGTACTCCATCGGCGCTAACTATGTTCTTCTAGAGTGACTGAACTCTCTTGAACAAAGCGACGTCTGCTAAATAGGAACTGGGTGATACTTGCACCATTTCGCTACCCTTTTTGAAAACCGGACTCATGGAACTTCCTCTAATCGGTAAAATTAAACGACCTATCCCTTGGCTGATGGGGCTGATAGCAGCAAGTATTTTGGCGGTTGGGGGTACGGCTTACTGGATGATTGTAGCAAGGACACCTAAAAACGATCTTGAGGAACTAACCGTACCGGTACAAGTGCAAAATCTTACCGTGCGAATTACTGCCAATGGTACGGTGAAACCCATTCAAAGCGTAAACCTCAGCCCTAAAACGGCGGGTCGAATTGCAAAGTTATTGGTCGAACAGGGCGAGTCAGTGAAGGAGGGGCAAGTCGTGGCAGTGATGGAAAATGCAGAGCTACAGGCACAGTTGTTCAGAGTACGAGCCGAGTTCAAGCAAGCACAAGCCCGTCTGGCTGAGGCAAAAGCTGGCAGTCGTGCTGAAGAAATTGCCCAAGCCAAAGCGCGTTTGGCACAAGCGCGAGCCCGTTTGAACGAGGCACGCCAAGGAAATCCGACCCAAATTGACCAAGCAAG
>JAIUYC010000588.1 GCA_020216575.1 Coleofasciculus sp. S288
TGATGGCACAGAGGCTTCTGGCTCAATTGGACCAGGGTTAAGCAGGTTGAACGCTGCTACGCTGCCCGCCACAACTACCGTAGTCCACACCCCACTCCAAAAGACAATTGGATGGTTATCAATCAGCTGTTGTAGAAGCCTTAGATGATATCGCTGTTCGGGAGGATTATCAGATGAATTGAGCATCGACGCCTTTAACGGTCAAGATTAAATGTTAAAGCGCGATTACTCGCGCCTGTACGGGATAGAGGTCACCATGCTGAGGGAATTTTAGCACGGTTACCCTATGTCACCTATTTTCCAAAAAAATCTCCAAAACGGCATCTCAATTAAGGAATAGGTGGTTACAAAGGAATGTAATGATCGCAACTGTTCTAGATGCGTTAGAGTGGCGATCGCAGACACAAATTCAAGGGTGACACAAGACAATGGGGGTAGAGCGGACGCCTACAATTGAAATCGCTAATGGGACAAAACCCAACCACCGCCGCGATACACGACTAGAAAAAAATCAGTCTCCGGGGAGCTCGGAACCCCATACCTGGACGATTGAGGATAGTGAGAAACTCTATCGAATTCAGGGATGGGGGGAGCCATACTTTTCAATCAATGCCGCCGGTCACATCACGGTTTCTCCCCAAGGTGATCGCGGGGGGTCGTTAGATTTGTTTGAATTAGTAGAGGCGTTGCGGCTACGCAATTTGGGACTGCCCATATTGATTCGCTTTTCGGATATTTTGGCAGACCGAATCGAGCGATTGAATGCCTGTTTTGCCAAAGCCATCGCCCGCTATAAATACCCCGGTACTTACCAGGGAGTGTTTCCGGTGAAGTGCAATCAGCAACGGCATTTAGTTGAGGATTTAGTGCGGTTCGGTCAACCCTATCAATTTGGTCTGGAAGCGGGTTCTAAACCAGAACTGATGATTGCCCTGGCAACGTTGCAGACGCCAAATTCCCTACTAATCTGTAATGGCTACAAAGACCGAGAATACATTGAAACTGCCCTGTTAGCAACGCGCATCGGACACAAGCCGCTCATTGTCTTAGAGCAGCTAGAAGAGGTGCAGTTGGTGATTGACACGGCGCGTCAGCTTGGAATTAAACCGATGCTGGGGGTAAGGGCAAAGCTGAGTACAAAAGGTACGGGGCGCTGGGGAGAATCCACCGGCGATCGCGCTAAATTTGGTTTGACGATTTCGGAAATCCTCAGCTGCGTTGAGCAGTTGCGGAAGGCGGAGATGCTGGAATCCTTACAGCTGCTGCACTTCCACATCGGTTCTCAAATTTCTGCGATCGGCACGATTAAAGACGCCATCCGAGAAGCCAGCCAGATTTACGTCGAACTGTGCGCCTTAGGAGCCGATATGCAGTATCTTGATGTCGGCGGCGGCTTGGCGATTGACTACGACGGTTCTAAAACGAACTTCTACGCCTCAAAAAACTACAACATGCAGAATTATGCCAATGACATTGTTGCTGAGGTGAAGGAAGCGTGCGAGGCGCGTCAGGTGACAGTACCAGTACTCATTAGTGAAAGTGGTCGAGCGATCGCGTCCCATCAATCCGTGCTTATCTTTGACGTTCTCAGTACCAGTGATGTCCCCTCAGAAGCACCTGCCCCTGCAGAGGAAAAGGAGCATCTGATTATCCGCAACCTGTGGGAAACCTACTGTACCATCAACGTTGATAATTACCAGGAAGCCTACAACGACGCCATCCAGTTCCACGACGAAGCGAAAAGCCTTTTTGGGTTCGGATACCTCAGTCTTACCCACCGTGCCAGAGTTGAGCAGTTATTCTGGGCATGCTGTCAGAAGATTCTCGAAATAGCCAGGATTCAAGACTATGTGCCTGATGACTTAGAAGACTTGGAAAAAATTATGGCGTCGATTTACTACGTCAACCTATCAGTCTTCCAATCTGTGCCTGATTCCTGGGCGATCGATCAATTGTTTCCAATTCTGCCCATCCATCGGCTGAATGAAGAACCAACCCGCCGGGGTATTTTAGCTGATCTCACCTGCGACAGCGATGGCAAAATTGCTCAATTTATTGATCTGCGGGATGTCAAATCAGTACTAGAACTTCATTCGTTGCGGAAACTAAAGGAGACACAGAGAGAGGAAGACGGGCAGACAGGAAGCACTTCATCCTCACTCCCCAATCCAAAAGCCAAAATCGTTCGACTGAGCGCTCACGCCGAAGTCCAAAATCCAAAATCCCATGAACCCTATTACTTGGGTTTATTCCTTGTCGGTGCCTACCAGGAGATTATGGGGAACTTGCATAACCTATTTGGCGATACCAACGCTGTCCACATTCAAATGACACCCAGAGGCTATGAAATTGAACATGTGGTTAAGGGCGATACGATAACCGAAGTTTTGGGTTACGTGCAATACGATGTTGAGGACTTGGTGGAGAGTATCCGCCGCCGCACCGAGCAAGCTTTGCGAGAAAACCGCATTACTCTAGAAGAATCCCAGCGGCTGCTGCAAAACTACGAGCGCAGTCTGAGGAGTTATACCTATTTAAGTTAAAGGTTAACGGGTTGTAAGTTGTAGGTTGCAGGCTAGCAAGTTATCTTGTCTTCCCAACCTTCAACCTTTCAACTTTCAACCGACTCCAGCTAACTTAATTGTCAGTTCCGAGGAGTTCTGCGATCGCCTGTCGCTCGGCAGGTTCCTGGCAAGGCAGAGTCCTACGAGTATCGGTAATCAGCCAATCCAGGGCAGCGGCTTGAACGTCAATGGTAGCACCAGTCTTATCAACACAGTAGCGTCCGAATACGAGCTTATCTACTAACCGTACCCCTGCTCCCAACCGGGAGTAGTCAAAAATAACGCTGTTGTCAACTGTGGCTCCGCTACAGATCCAGCAATTGGGACCGATCATCGCCGGTCCAACAATCTTCGCTCCATCTTCAATATGGGTCATGCCACCAATGTAAACGGGTCCGGTGATGTCAACTTTATCCCAATTGACTGCCACGTTCAGCCCAGCGTAGACTCCCGGAAACACTTGCTTTCCTGGAATCGCGACATTTTTAACCTCTCCCAATAGCACAGTCCGGATGGCATGCCAGTAGTCTGGAACTTTGCCAATGTCCACCCATTGGAAATCCATGGGTACGGCATAAAAAGGAGCGCCTATTTCTACCAGCTTAGGAAATAGTTCGCCACCAATATCATATTCTTGACCGGAAGGGATATAATCTAATACTTCAGGCTCAAAAATATAAATGCCTGTGTTGATATTGGTACTGAGAGCTTCTTCTACCGAAGGTTTTTCTTGGAAGGATTTAATCCGACTTGTCTCGTCCGTGACAACAACACCGTAGCTGGATACCTGCTCTCTGGGTACGGATTTCGTCACGATTGTGGCAATTGCACCCTTTTCTTTATGCCACTTTATTGCTGCTGTTAAATCGAGGTCGATTAGGGCATCACCGCAGAGGACTACAAAAGTATCGTCAAAAAAAGGATAAAAATCTTGGATTTTCTTCATCCCCCCGGCAGAGCCAAGAGCTTCGCCCACCAGTTGACCATCGACGATTCTACCTTCAAACGAATAGGCAATCTCGACGCCAAATCGTTGTCCGTCACGGAAATAGTCTTCAATTTCCTTAGCCAGGTGACTCACATTGACGACAATTTGGTCAAAGCCATGCTGTCGGAGCAGTTCTAGTAAGAACTCCATCACTGGTTTTTGCAGGATGGGAATCAAGGGCTTGGGAATAGTGTAGGTAATGGGGCGAACGCGAGTCCCCTTACCAGCTGCCAGAATCATGGCTTTCATGAATTTTTTTTCCTCTACCTAGGGCACAACTTTTACGCTTGGTCAATTGTGTCTGATTTTAACCAGTCTGTCGCGACTACGGTGGACTGTCCTCTATAGACATCATCCCTATGTACTAGTCGAAATGGTAGGGATCAGGTAACAAAACGATAGATTTACAAGATTTTAGTTGACCACCCCTATAAAATCGACGGTTACGGAGAGTGTTAGGTGGTAAAGTCTAGTCTAAGGGTAGGAATTTTCTCCTGCTACCCGCGAGCGATTGCCTCGCCACCTCTTTTTCCTTAACACCTCCCCTAACCCCCTAAAATCTGCTACCTACTCCCTACGTCTCGATTACGTCAGCGCACGGATTTTCAAGTCTTGATAGAATTCTTCTTGAGATAACTCAACCTTAGACTGGGCTGACAAC
>JAIUYC010000589.1 GCA_020216575.1 Coleofasciculus sp. S288
AGCGATGTGGAATTGCGGGTGTTTGCGGATGAAGAATTATCCCGCGAACTGAGTGTTGTCCCGGGTGTGAGTGCGGTTGATGTTGCTGGTGGCGTTCAAGAAGAAGTACGGGTCAACATTGACTTGACACGCTTACAACAAGCACAGGGGGTTGCTCTTACCGATGTCTTAAACGCGCTGAGAGACCGCAACGTGGACGTTTCTGGGGGACGGTTGCGCGGTGAGGACTCGGAACCATTAACCCGCACAGTGGGACGCTTTCAGAGTGCCGATGAAATCCGCAATCTCTCCTTTGAAGTTGACGACTCACCGAGTGGAACCTCTTCCTCCCCGGACTCGACACCCCAGCCTCTAGCCCCTAAACGCCGTGTCTACCTGCGCGAGTTTGCGGAAGTCATCGACGGTAGGGAAGAGCAACGGGTGTTTGTTTTCCTGAACGGTCAACCCGCTGTCAAACTTAGCATTCAGAAACAAGCAGATGCCAACACGATTGAAGTAGTCGAAGGGGTCAAGCAGCGGATTGCTCAGTTAAAGCAGACTGGTTTGATTCCAGACGACATGCAGTTGCTTCCCACCTTGGATGAATCAGTATTTATCAGTAACTCGATCGCTAATGTTACGACTTCGGGATTAGTCGGTGCTGGACTTGCTGCCCTTGCCGTACTCTTGTTCCTCGGTTCGTTGCGCCAAACTCTGATTATCGTCATCGCGATTCCCTTAGCGACAATTACCGCCATTATCTTGATGCAGTTGTTTGGTCTGTCCATCAACGTGTTCAGTTTAGGGGGGTTAGCGCTGGGGGTGGGGATTGTCGTAGACAACTCCATCGTCATGCTCGAAACCATCGCTGAGGGGACGGGGGCAACCCCTGGGAAGGACAGGAACATACGCCTGAGTCCGCAACAGATAGCGCTCCAAGCTGAACGCAGTAGTCGCTCGGTTGAGTCGGCACTTGTTGCCTCTACAACTACCAACTTAGTGGCTGTCGTGCCATTCCTGCTGATTGGGGGCTTGTTCTCTCTCCTGTTTAATGAATTAATTCTCACGATCAGCTTTTCCGTCGCTGCCTCCCTTCTGGTTGCCCTAACCGTTGTTCCAGCGCTCACATCCTGGCTGCTAACCGTGCGCTGGTCCAGTCGTGTCAGTGAGTTTTGGTTCTTGCGGCAGTTTATTCGCCGATTTCATGAAGCGACTAGCGCCTACAGCCGCTTCTTAGGATTGGTACTGCGTTTGCGGGTAGTGGTGATTGCGATCGCGTTCTTGGTACTCGGCGGCAGTAGCCTGTGGATGGTGGGTCAGATTCCCCAAGAAATCCTACCCCGAATTAACACCGGACAAGCCAGCTTGTTTGCTCAGTTCCCTCCCGGCACAGCGCTGGAAACCAACCGGAAGGTGATGAAAATTGTGGACGACATTCTTCTCAAACAGCCAGAAACCGAGTATACCTTTACTACGGTAGGAGGCTTTCTGTTTGGCAGCAGTACTTCGGAAAACCCATTACGGGGTTCTAGTAACATTACCCTCAAACCGGGAAGTGATATTGAAGCATTTACGCAACGAGTTACCCAAGAATTTGAAAAACTTAACTTGGTGGATACTCGCCTGCGTATATCTCCCGGTGAGGTGCGCGGTATCAACGTGACGAACTCACCCGTGCGAGGCGCAGAAGTTGATGTCATCCTTCAGGGAAGTGACGAGCAAACACTTGCTCAAGCAGGGCGTCAAGTCTTAGCGGCCTTGGACGAACAAGCCAAAAGCGCCAGATTCCGACCCGATGCCGACCCTCGACAACCGGAAATTCAGATTAAACCGGATTGGGAGCGAGTGGCTGAGGTAGGGTTAACGACGCAAGACATTGGAGATACAATTCAGACGGCGATCGAAGGTTCCGTGCCTACTCAACTGCAACGAAGCGATCGCTTGGTGGATGTACGAGTCCAGTTAAATACAGATTCCGTGCGCCGTGCTTCTCAATTAGAACAGTTGCCTTTGTTTGTGGATGACAATTATCCCATTCGTCTTGGGGATGTCGCGCGAATCGAAGAAGGTCAAGCCCCCGGTGAAATTCAGCGCATCAACCAGCGACAAGTTTTCATTGTAGCGGGGAACTTGAGTGAGGGAGTCAACCTGAGTGATGCCCTTGAAGAGGTCAATGCTGTTCTGGCAAACTTAGAACTCCCCGATGGGGTTTCGGTATTGCCTAGTTCTGCTGCCCAGAGCAATCGGGAACTACAAGATGCCCTTAAGGTTTTGGGTGCTTTAGCCGCCTTCTTAGTGTTTGTGGTCATGGCGGTGCAGTACAACTCCCTGATTGACCCATTAGTGATTATACTCACCGTGCCACTCGCCCTAGCTGGAGGGATTTTTGGACTTTATATCACTCAGACGGCAATTGGTGCAACGGTGCTGGTGGGTGCGGTGCTGCTAGTCGGGATTGTGGTCAACAACGCCATTATCATGGTGGAACTAGCAAATCAAATTCGGGAACAGGAAGGAATTGACCGAAAAGCTGCGATTCTAAAAGCAGCTCCCATGCGATTGCAACCGATTATGATGACCACCATCACCACCGTTTTAGGGTTATTCCCCTTAGCGTTGGGAGTGGGGCAAGGTTCAGAGTTCTTGCAACCGTTGGGTATTGTTGTGTTTTCCGGTTTATCGCTGGCGACGTTGTTGACGCTGTTTATTATTCCCTGCTTCTACGTCCTGCTGCACGAGTTTCCGGGAGGTGGCAAAAAGCGATCGCGCAAGCGGCGGCGAGCTATTGTAGACAAAGAATCTTTGGAGACAGTTTACCACAGCTCACCAGACTGAGAGGGTTGCCAACTAGCCAGCCATTGGCTACCATTTGCTCACATAGGTTAGCAATCGTGCCTTCAAACGGTGGACGGGACAAACACCCCGAAGCTATCGCTCAAACCAGGCTCAGTCATTGAGCTAAGCGATCGCAGGAAAACCTCAAATACCTAATTTTTTGTTATCAGATATGGCCTGAAATCCTCCTGTACCCCTCCTAGAGGAAGATAAAAAGCCCCCCCCTGCTCCGTGAGGGGGGAACTTGTCCATGAGTCTCGATCTCAGTGTTCCCGTATCTGTGGGAGCAAGTATCATCTTCATGAAAATCCATTCTTTCCCAACCGTAAAGGACACCCAGAAACTAGCGCTTTCATAGAAGACTCACCTGTTTTTTGCAGCCGCCGCGCTAGCTGAATGTTCAAAAGTCCGACCATCAGCAATTGACCAACAATCGCGAGGAAAACATCCAGGCGGTTGGGATATTCTAAAATAACCCAAGGAAAAGCCGAAAATAGCCACAGCCCAGACTTTGTGGAAGGGTTCAGCGACAAAAAACCAAAAATAATTGACGGTGCGATAATAAATAATCCGACTGTTGCTGCCGTCCAAGTCACTCGATTGGAACTTCTTATGAATAGCTCGACTGAGCGATAGTTGCGTAAATGCACACTATGCTCATATTCAGCTTCAGGTTTCAATAGCGATTGTTAGGCGTATTATTAGGAGGCGATTTCCCAAGCTCCAAGCTGTCGGGTCAGTATAAAGTCCTTCTGACATCCTGACTCCTCGATCAATAGCTGGAAACACTTAGGGCAAGGTGATAGTCTATCGCCTAATAGTAGCTAACCGTTGTCAACAAACTGATAGGAAAATTACCGTGCTGTCGAAGACGAATTCCTCTCAATCACGTCCCCGCCGCAGTTGGCTTGCTACTGCCGTGTTGTGGGTTCGACGCCACCGCCTTTACTGGATATTAACCAGTCTCATCCTTGGCGCAATAATTGCGATCGCGGCTTTAGCTGTACCAGCGGGTGCAGTGCAAGTGCGCTTGTCGCCAACGACGCTTCAGTTGGGCGATACATTATCAGTAGTCATCGAACAAAATCCCAGTCTCAGTAGTTCTCCCACTGTCAAAGTAGGTGAGAAGACCTATCCAGGTTATATAACGGATTCTGGTAATTTCCGTGCCTTAATCCCAACAACTCCTCTAGATTCACCAGGAACGTTACGAATTCAGGTTGCAGCAGGAGGTGATGCAAAAAACATGACCGTACCGCTGCGCAATCGTTCGTTTCCAACCCAACGCATTCGGCTTTCAGGTGCAGCCGGAGCACAGGCAACGCAGCACGAACTGGATCGCGTAGCAGCGTTCAAAGCCTTAGAAACACCGGAAAAATATTGGAATGGCGCCT
>JAIUYC010000590.1 GCA_020216575.1 Coleofasciculus sp. S288
TAGATTGCGGCATGGTGGGTCGTTTAGATCCGCGCACGCAGCAGACGTTGACAGAGATGTTGTTGGCGATTGTGGACTTAGATGCCCAGCGCTGTGCTCAACTGACACTGGAACTCGCTGAAGCCGGTCAGCCAGTGAGTTTATCGCGACTGGCGAATGACTACGATCGCCTATTGCGCAAATATTACAATCTCAGCTTGTCGCAAATCAACTTCAGCCAAGTGTTTTATGAGATTCTGCAAGTCTCCCGTCAGAATAAAATTCGCTTGCCCAGTAATATGGGCTTGTATGCGAAAACCTTAGCCAACTTAGAGGGCGTCGCCCGTAGTTTTAATCCACAAATTAACCTCTTAGACGAAATTAAGCCGCTGATGACAGATTTATTTCGTCGTCAGCTACTAGGAGAAAGTCCCTTACAAACTGTTTTGAGAACAGCCCTCGATCTTAAGAGCCTTTCATTGCAATCCCCGCGTCAGGTGGAGTTGCTGTTAGACCGAGTCACTTCTGAAACGTTAAAGTGGAATTTAGTTATTCGAGACATCGACTCGCTGCGTCGCAGTATGGATGATTCGGCGAATCGACTCTCGTTTAGTATTGTGGTCGGCTCGTTGATTATCGGTGCGGCAATTATCTCTGCAAACGCGCAGACTAGTCAGCTCCTTTTTATTAGTAACATCCTATTTGCTGCGGCGAGTTTTCTGGGTCTATGGTTGGTGATCAGTATCCTTAGGTCGGGTCGTTTGAAGTGATAATTTTTCGCCTCTCGTTGTACTTGATAAAGAACAATAAAAACTTGGACTCACAATAAAAACCTGAACTTACAATAAAAACTTGAACTAGGGTATCGGTCAAGTAACCCGAGTTGACTCTCATAGTTGTCCGGTGAGTCACTCAATAGCAGCGCTCGCAGCGATCGCGGGATTTTAGGCGATCGCTAACTACGTCATCGAGACAAACATCGAGGCTCTCCCTTCCTTTTGTGTTAACTTTATATAACGATGATTTGGTTTGGAGAGCAACGCTCTTGCCATTAAAAAGGGGCTGAAGAGCCTTGTTTAGGTCAGGTATCATAAGTGACATAAAAGTTTAAGTAGTTTAAGTACTTTCTCGATTAATAGGGGATTTTAAAATTTACAAAATCCAGAGTTTTAATCCATTAAAGCTATTATCTATGTTGTAAAATTTTGGACGAGAATGCACTAGGATAAGTATAAATTAATACCTTATATTACTTAAAATCTCTCGATTCAATTTCAAGGGGATAAAGTTAAGCTTTTTCCAATAAAGCAAAAAATAACGATTAATTCTTAAGGGTTGTTTATAACAAGTAATTTATCGTTGTATTTGCCTGTTATAAAATACAGTCAAGAGAATTTTTCAAGGTTTGCTGCTGCTCGAGAAGAGATTCTCTCCAAAAATTATAGAGATAAGTGAAGACGACAAACGGCTTGCTCTTACTCGCTTCGGTGTGACTTGTTAAATAGTACGAACAAGAAGGTTTAAAAGCTGGCTTATTGATTTGCCTCATGGAATGCCGCCTTTAAGACGGCTTATCTGCTATGGCTAAAGTTGGTTACTTTCCTGCCTCATATCCGGGTGAACTGACTTACAGTATCTTGGCTCGATTTCTAGACCAAATGCAGTATCCGAGCCAAAAATTGGCAGGAAAGCAATTGCTAGGAACTTTCGGTGCTACGGCGAGCGTTACCCTGCCAAGCCGTCTTGGGAGGCTCATTTCTGTTTTACCACCTGGACATAGTTACACGGTGGAGCGGTTGATTGATCATCATACTCTTTTGCCCTTCTACAGTCCTTTTCTCCCATCAAAGCGAGTTGAGTCTCTCAGACAAGACATGAGGGGAGACAACGGACTATCGGTTTATATGCGCTCCGGAAGCACGAGCAGTTGCATTCATTCACCTGAGTTTCTCCGCTTTTGCCCATTGTGTTCACAGGAGGATAAGAAACATTACGGAGAGTGCTATTGGCACCGAGAACATCAGATTCCTGGCGTTGAGGTTTGCCCAATTCACAACGTGTTTCTAGAAAATACTCATGCGCGTGCTCAAAGTCGAAGAATACGTTACGAGTTCATCGCGGCGCAGCAGGCAATCCAAAACGTCATACCGCAACCTCTTGACCTGTCAAACCCTTGCCATCAAAATCTTGTGGAAATTTATCAAGATGCCAATTGGTTGCTCAACCAGCCTAACTTTACACCAGGACTTGAGTCTATCCGCGATCGGTATCTCTCTGTTCTAGTTGACCGAGGATTGGCAAATTATTCAGGTCAAGTTCATATCAGGCAACTGCTGGAAGCATTTAAGAACTACTACCCGCCTAATTTCTTGAATTGGCTTGGGTGCGAAATCAGAGAGGAAGACAACAACAACTGGCTGTTCCGTCTGCTGCGTTCACCCAAACAATCTCGGCATCCTCTTTACCATCTACTGTTCATTAACTTTCTCGGATATTGTGTCGGAGAATTTTTTCAACTTTCAGGAGAACTAAAGCCCTTTGGAGATAGATCTTGGCCCTGCCTCAACCCTATCTGTGAATACTTTCGACAGCCAATCATCCAGGAATACCAGCTCAAATATGACAAGAGCCACGGTGGTAGGCTGACAGGAACATTCTGCTGTAACTGCGGTTTCACTTACTCCCGTATGGGACCTGATAAGTCCCCAGAAGATCGATTTAAAGTTGGCAAAATCAAGGCATTTGGACACAAATGGGAAGCCACTTTGAAGGAGGTTTGGCAGGATTCTACATTTACTCTGCAAGCAATGGCAGCTCGACTGGGCGTTGACCTTCAAACCGTTAAGCATCAGGCTGTCCTTCTAAATCTTTCGTTTCCTAGACTTGGCCCAACAGCTAGACAAATACAGATAGATACAGTATCGCTGCCTGCTGCCTTATATTTACAGGCATCTGAACCCACTAAGCAGCAAGCCTACCGAGCCGAGTGGCTATCTGCTCTCTCAGAGAATCCTGAGGAGTCCCGAAGCTTTTTAGCACAGAAATATCGCCGTGTTCATAGTTGGCTCTACTTGTATGACAGAGTATGGCTCACAGCGCATTTGCCGCCACCGAAGAAAAGAGGGAAACAGCTACCTCAGGTGAACTGGGAAAAACGGGACGCTCAAATCGCTGATTTGGTAAGAGCTTGTACCCAAAGATTGAAAAAAGCTTCAGGAAAGCCTGTGCAGGTAACAAAAACTGCGATTGCCAGCGATATTGGCTATCTGGCATTGATTCAGAAGCAACTTGATAAGTTACCACTCACAGCCTTCGCTTTGGCCTGTTCCGTTGAGTCAACAGAAGAATTTGCTGTTCGTAGGGTTCAGTGGGCTGTAGATTGCTTCCGCCAAGAGAACGTATATCCTCACCGATGGCAAATCATACGCCGAACTGGAATGAAGTCATCCACGGCAGCGCTACCGCAGGTGAAGGAAGCGCTCGCCGTCGCCCTACAGTCTTTGGCTCGTTTAGACATTATGTGAGGTAGTAGACTGATGGCGAAATACAAAGGAGAAATCTCTAAGGCAAGTATAGATCGAAAGTTCAAGGAAGGTAGAGGCCAGGGAGAGGGATATAACTATTTACCCTGGCTAACGATTCAGGATGTGCCATCAAAAGGGCGCTCCCACGTCGTAAAAGGGTGGAAATCTGGTGGACGAGACCATCATTTGCTCAGCGATGGAGAACTTTACTGTTTCTATGCCTTCGAGTGGTTTAGGCGTATTAAAGATATCCGGGAACAATTTCCACTACATATGGAAGCGACACTAGCCATTGCAGAGGGAATGGGTATCTCACATCCAGTACATCCAACGTCCAAGCATCCAATTGTAATGACAACTGACTTCCTGCTAACAATTGAGCAGGGCGGGCAGACCATTTACCATGCTCTAACGTTCAAATATGTCAGTGATTTGAATGTGTTGAGAACACGTACTGTAGAGAAGCTTGAAATTGAGCGTATCTACTGGGAAACAAAAAACATCTATTGGGCAATTGTTACTGAACGACAACTCCCAATGACACTGGTTAGGAATGTCAGCATTATTCACGAATCACGGCAGCTAGATGGCTATGGTCTGACCGAGGACGAAATTAGTGATATAAGTACCTGGTTGACTTTAAAAGTCAAGCAACAAAACAAAGCGTTGCGGCACCTTACCCGTGAATGCGATAGAAGTTTGG
>JAIUYC010000591.1 GCA_020216575.1 Coleofasciculus sp. S288
TGATGCCCGCTTGAAGGGTTGAACGCGGCGATCGCTGCTTAACACTTCAAGTTGGTAGGTCATGCAGGCAGACTTAGAAGCCCATCTGGGAATCCCCGTTTAAATAATCGGTTACATTCTTCTGGAGGAATCCATCAATGAGTATTGTCACGAAGTCAATCGTGAATGCAGACGCTGAAGCTCGCTACCTCAGCCCTGGCGAACTAGACCGGATTAAGAGCTTTGTTACCTCTGGCGAACGCCGCCTGCGCATCGCTCAAACCCTGACCGATTCTCGCGAGCGCATCGTCAAGCAAGCTGGTGATGCACTGTTCCAAAAGCGCCCAGATGTTGTTTCCCCTGGTGGTAACGCCTACGGTGAAGAAATGACTGCAACCTGTCTGCGCGACCTAGACTACTACCTGCGTCTAGTTACCTACGGAGTCGTTGCTGGTGACGTAACTCCAATTGAAGAAATCGGTCTGGTTGGCGTCCGCGAAATGTACAATTCGCTGGGTACCCCCATCCCTGCCGTTGCTGAAGGCATCCGTGGTTTGAAGAATGCTGCTGCTTCTCTGTTGTCGGCGGAAGATGCTTCTGAAGCTGGCTCTTACTTCGACTTCGTAATCGGTGCGATGCAGTAGGACAAGCGTCCTTTCCCGGCTGTAGAGACGTGAACTGTCACCTCTGTAGCTCGGATTCAAGAGACTAGGTGAAATCAAGGAAATAGAATCATGCAAGACGCAATTACCTCTGTAATCAACTCTTCTGACGTTCAAGGCAAATATCTAGACACTGCGGCCATGGAAAAGCTCAAGGGCTATTTCCAAACCGGTGAACTGCGGGTACGTGCAGCAACCACAATCAGCGCTAACGCTGCCACCATCGTTAAGGAAGCAGTTGCCAAGTCCCTGCTGTACTCTGACATCACCCGTCCGGGCGGCAACATGTACACCACTCGTCGCTATGCTGCTTGCATCCGTGACTTGGACTACTACCTGCGCTACTCCACCTATGCCATGTTGGCAGGCGATCCCTCCATCCTCGATGAGCGCGTACTGAACGGATTGAAGGAAACCTACAACTCTCTGGGCGTTCCCATCTCTGCTACCGTGCAGGCTATCCAAGCAATGAAAGAGGTTACCGCCAGCTTGGTGGGTGCTGACGCTGGTAAGGAAATGGGCGTTTACTTCGACTACATCTGCTCTGGCTTGAGCTAATAGATTCTCGTTCTGAAATCTGAGCTTGTAGTCGGTGTTTATTAAGGTCTGGGAAGTCACTTGTGAGTGCTAGCTTGTTAAAGGCGAGTCCCGTTCAGCATTTAGAATGTGATGAGTTTTGACAATCTAGTATTGACGATTGACTCCCGACCTTTGTTATATGGATGAGCAGCTACCTTAAGGATTGGGGGTATGCTGCGATCGCAAGCTAAATTTAGGATTCACGGCCGCGTGAATGTGTATCCTGTAGGCTGAATCCAAAGCACTCTAACAGACTTTTTAAATTGTTGCTTCAGTTACTCGTTTCAAACACTGAATTTCAACCCAGTAACTTTGGACTGGAAGCCTCAGCTTTCCAAACAGAACCCAAGCATGCAGCCATTTTTAAGGAATTGAATCTCACGTTTCAGCCTCAGTTTTGATGTAAAATAAGGAAGCTATTCAATTAAAATTGTTCTGAAATAAACTGGTGTACTCGCCAGTCAGGCTGTTGAAATCAGTGCGACAGTTCCTGAAAATGAGAAAATAAGAATACGCTGTTGAATTCGCGACAAAAAATAAAGGAAGCTCACCGAAACGTTATGTGCGACTTTTCTCCAAGTGTCATTCTGAAGGGAACGAAGTGGAGAGAGGAATCCTGAGGGATGCTTCACTACGCTTCTTTGCTTTCAACAATGACAAGAAAGTTGCATGTTGCATCACCGAAATTCAAGCTAAAGGAGTAAACTGAAACGTTTAAGTAAGCTCTGTAAGTTTGGAAGTAACTCAAGGTGAGGCTAATCCGGGCAAGCCACGCGCTCGTAGCCGTGGATGTGCCAACAGTCGCGTTCTAATGTGTCACCCGTTTAGATCGAAGCTGATGTCTAACCATCAAGACTGAGATAGAGGGGAGATACAAATAATGGCTTCCACAAGCCGAGTAAGCGATCGTTTTTTAACTTACCTAGGAGAGATAGACCCATGCGCATGTTTAAAGTGACGGCCTGTGTCCCCAGCCAAACCCGAATCAGGACACAACGGGAATTGCAAAACACCTATTTCACCAAGTTAGTTCCTTACGACAACTGGTTTCGTGAGCAACAGCGAATCATGAAGATGGGTGGCAAAATTGTGAAGGTTGAGCTGGCTACTGGCAAACCTGGTACTAATACTGGACTGCTTTAATTTTCAATAACAACTTTGGCTTCGTAAGCGTAAAGGGGTTGCGAAAACCCCTTTTTTTATTCATGAGAAGCCACTTCTCATGACTTACGCACAGACGCCATATCTGGTAAAGGCACGATACCAAAGCCCCCAGACTGTCTAACTAGTATGAAACGGCGGTTTATCGGGGTTGTAAGCCTCGTTAAATCGTTGGGCGACGTATCGATAAGACAGTCTGAGACCAAAGCCCCTACAATTGGTGCTTTAGAGACTTTCTTTGCGTAACTCCTGTTCTATGAGCCCCAGCAATCCTTGTGATAGTTGTGGATGCGCAATGCGGGCTAATAGCTTTTATGCTTTAACCACAGGCTTTGACCAGACATAAGGTTGAAAAGGCTTATCAAGCGGCGTTTTAGCAATGTGATTTGTGTAGTTATGCATGATTTTGATAGCGATGCCAAGAATGACTTCTAGCACTTGCTGTTGGGTATAACCTGCCGCTAAAAATTTTTCAATTTCGCTGTCGTCAACCCAACCTCGTGCTTGAATCATTCGCTGCGTGAAATGGCGCAATGCTTGTAATTTTGGATCGCTTAGTGGAGTGCCATCACGAAGCGATTGAATTATATCAGTGGACATGCCAATCATCTTGGCTAAACCAGAGTGGGCTGCCATGCAATAGTGACACTCATGCTCATAATTAGTCGTTAAGTAAATGACTTGACGTTCGACAGGGCTAAAGCTGGTAGTCTCAAATAGATCCCATAACGCCATCGAGCCTTTCAGCAGTGAAGGTGCTTGGGCAAAGATGCCCTCCAAATTTGGAATAAAGCCAAACGTCTCTTTTGCATGAACTAATGCTGCTTTGGACTCTTCAGGAGCAGTATCAATTGTGTAAACGGGAAAGTCCATTGGTTGTTGCCTCCAATTTAATGAAGTAGACAAGTCTGTCTACCTTGTTGAGATGCTATTGTATTGCAAAGGAGACAAACTTGTCTACTCATCTAACTATGACTGCTGAATCAAGTCACGCTCGACAGCAAATCCTCGAAACCGCATCTGAACTTTTCTACCAGAAGGGTATTCAGCATGTTGGCATTAACGAAGTTATTGCAGCATCAGGCATTGCCAAACGGACACTGTACCGTTGGTTCCCATCGAAAGACCTGTTGATTGAGGAAGTAATGAAATACCGTGCCAATCAGTGGATACGATGGTTCGAGACGGCAGTATCCGAGCGAGGAAACACCCCTAAGGAGCGATTACTAGCCACATTTGATGTACTCAGAGAGTGGTACGCAAGCCCCAGGTTTCGAGGCTGTCCATTCATCAATGCAGTTCTGGAAATTGCCGATGCGTCCCACAAGGCGCATCAGGTTTCAATCAATCTACGCGAGTCCATTCGCCAGATCGTTATGCGATTAGCAGCAGAGGCTGGTATCAAAAATCCAGACTTCTTTTCTCAGCAGTATTTGCTCCTCATAGGTGGCGCGAGCTTAATGGCAACGATTGAACAATCGCCAGAGGGTGCAAACTTTGCTCAAAGTGCGCTCTCAGTTCTAATTGATGCAAATGTAGGCAATTAACGTTGGGTGCGATTCAGGGGAAATCAGGTAGGCTGAAACAGCACATTTTATCTAGCATTGGTAAATCAGCCTTCAGCCATAAGGCTCAGCGCTGGCGATTGCGCTTCGCGCACTGCCCCTTGGGCGATCGCTTTAGTTCACTAGCGTTACACGCAACAAGCTTACGCAATTTTCTTGCCATTGAGCTAATGGGACTTAAACGAAAAGAAACAGCAAATCAGGGTAAAATGCAAGGATAGCAAATCTTTCACGTCAAAGCCTGAGCCATGAGACAGA
>JAIUYC010000592.1 GCA_020216575.1 Coleofasciculus sp. S288
ACCCAACGTTCTATTTTGATGGGCAGGGACAACAGCCTCCATTGTAAAAACGGCAGTAGTCAGTTCGCTAGCCCCACGAATTTGACGAATAATCAGGGAACGTATCTCCGCCTCTGGTTTCGAGGCGGATAGGTTGAACATGGTATGAAGTACCTCAAAGAAGCGACTACCCGATCGCCACATGCCAAATCCCAAAAGTAGCGCCATCAGGACAATGCCTCCTGTAGTCATCAGCGTCAAGTTTCTGAGCAACCCCAGCGGGATGCTGCCAAACTGAAATTTCTGAAACTGCTCCTTCATAATGTTGCTCCTTGATGTAGGCTGTGTTGACTGCGATCGCGGTTGAGAGAGAACGTTAGTTTGCCACTGCAAATCAATCTACATGATGGTAGAGCGCTCTGCACCCTGATGGCTAACGAGTTGCTATTTTTAATCTCCACTAATGATTAAAGACTCAAAATAACGAGTCAGAGTTCTTGAAACACAGGAGTATTTTTCTTACAACTCCTAAAACAATAGCGCGACATACTTTAGATGGAAGTATTCAAGGAACCCTAGAGTAAAAATTCTTTCTAAGGAAATAGATAGCAACCGAGTGTACCGCAGATGAGTTCAAAGTTAGTCAGACAAGCGAGACAGTTATTGCTCAGCACAATTATAGTGGGTGTGGGGGTTTGGACACTGCCAGCCCAGGCTGAAGTTTCTTCTGCTCAAGTTGGGGCGCTAGTGGAAGCGCTACGACTAGCAGCACCGCAAACTGGCATTGAAAACGATGGACTCTACAGTGATTGGCAAATCAAACCCGAAAACATTCCCCGTTGGTCTAGACAATGCACTGGACGGGAACTAACACCGCAGGATTTTGCCGCCAGTCCCGTAACTGCCCGTGCGATTTTGGTTTGCGTGATGCGGGATGTATTTGACGAACAATACGCCGCTAGTGGCAATAACGAGACTGTTGCTGTGCGCCGTACTGCGTCTTGGTGGATGACGGGTGACCCAACTCGCTACAACAGTACTTCAACGAACGCTTATACTCAAAAAGTTCTAGACTTCTACCAGCAGCAGCGCCGAACCGCCCAATCCCCGCCACCTGCTAGTTCCTCACCAACACCTCAACCCACAGCTACCCAACCTCAACGTACACCTCAGCCGTCAGTGCAGCCTACAGCTACTCAACCTCAATCTACACCTCAACCCCCAACTCAAGCCACAGCCCGCTCCACCTCACCCTCTCAGATTTCTGAGGCTCAAGTTGGGGCTTTAGTGGAGGCGCTACGACTAGCATCGGGAACTGATAGCGAGAATGACGAGTTCTACAGTGAATGGCAAGTCAAAGCAGACAACATTCCTCGTTGGTCTAGACAATGCACTGGACGAGAACTGACACCCCAGGATTTTGCGGCTAGCCCAGTGACTGCTCGTGCAATTCTAGTCTGCATCATGCGGGATGTTTTGCGCGAGCAGTACAGCAGCAGTGATAATAGTGAGTCTCTCGCCGTGCGACGTGCTGCGTCTTGGTGGATGACAGGTAACCCCGATCGCTACAACAGTGATACAACCGCTCAATACACTGAAAAAGTTTTGAATTTATATAAGCGATCGCGCCTGACGTTCTTCTCTCACATCTAAGAGTAAGGGTGGGTTTTGTGGTAAATTTAATGGCTCATGCCACTCATTTATTCGCTCGCACCCGCCCCTACAAGGACATTTTTTTATTTGGAAATCCTCAAGAGCGATCGCAAATTCAAAGAAGCATCAGCATTCTTGTACCAAATCTGGACAAAACGCTGGAGCGTCTATGGAAGGAGCAAGAAACCCCAAGCTTAGGGCTGTAGGGTCACGACATGCCGTGCCTCTACCTCCAACTTGCATTGACCCTACGGTTAAAACTCCGCACTCAATGGCGTCCGAGGGAAGGGGATCACATCGCGAATATTCCCCATTCCCGTCATAAACTGCACCACTCGCTCAAACCCCAGGCCAAACCCCGCGTGAGGGACAGTTCCATAGCGACGCAAATCCAGATACCACCACAAATCCTCTGGATTCATCCCCTGGTTCCTAATCCGCTTCTCCAAAACGTCTAGACGTTCTTCCCGTTGAGAACCGCCAATAATCTCACCAATCTTCGGTGCAAGAACATCCATTGCAGCGACGGTTTTCTCGTCATTGTTCAAACGCATGTAGAAAGCCTTGATCCCCACGGGGTAATCGCTAACGATAACCGGCTTTTTAAACAGATCTTCTGACAAATACCGCTCGTGTTCGGACTGCAAATCCAAACCCCACTCGATGGGAAACTCAAACTTGCGATCCGTTTTTTCCAAAAGAGCGATCGCTTCTGTATAGGTAATCCGCTCAAACTGGTTATTAATGATGTTTTCAGCCGTAGCGAGAACCGTATTATCAATCCTCTGGTTGAAAAACTCCATGTCCTCCGGACACTTCTCCAGCACCCAATTGAAAATGTACTTGAGGAACTCCTCTGCCAAATCCATATCCCCTTTCAAGTCGCAGAATGCCATCTCAGGCTCTACCATCCAGAACTCAGCTAGATGTCGAGAGGTGTTAGAATTCTCGGCTCGGAACGTAGGACCAAAGGTGTAGACATTGCTAAATGCCATTGCCATCACCTCAGCTTCCAATTGTCCACTAACCGTGAGGTAGGCGCGGCGTCCGAAAAAGTCCTGGCTAAAATCAATCTCTTGATTGTCTGTCTTGGGTACGTCCTTTAAGTCCAGCGTCGTGATTGTGAACAACTCACCCGCCCCTTCACAGTCATTCGCTGTAATAATCGGGGCGTGAATCCACAAGAAATCCCGCTCTTGAAAGAACTGATGAATCGCCGTAGCACAAGCGTTACGAACGCGAAAGACAGCGCCGAGAGTATTGGTACGCGATCGCAAATGCCCAATTGTCCGCAAAAACTCAAAGGAATGGCGTTTCTTTTGCAATGGGTATGTTTCGGGATCGGCATCCCCGTACACTTTCACGGAAGACGCCTTTAGCTCAATCCGTTGTCCTTTCCCCTGTGACGCCACCAGTACGCCACTAACTTCCACTGAAGCTCCAGTATTTAGTTCTTTGAGAACCGTTTCGTAGTCTGGCAAGTCAGAATTCAGCACCACTTGCAGACCCGCCATCGATGAGCCATCGTTAACTTCTATGAACGCAAATCCCTTTAATTCCCGTTTCGTGCGTACCCAGCCCTGGATTGTTACCGACTCATCAGGCTGACCACTTCGTAATAGTTCTGCAATCCGTCTTGTCATCATGGTTCAGGCTGTCACCAATAGGTCACTAAAACAATGCAAACACCAGGGAAGATCACCAGGCACTAACCCCAGTTTAATCGTTATCTATGCAGGGATCGGAGTAAAAGTAAAACTGAGAGGGATGACCCGATGTTATGTAAAAGGGAAGGTAAACTCTGTGGAGTCAGAAGCTAGATTACGAATTAGCGTTATGGGGTTATTTATCGAGTCGGGTACTGTCCTCATGATTCATAAAATGACGGGTCCAGAACCTGACTGTTGGGACTTACCCGGTGGTGGACTCCAACCTGGTGAACCCATACTTCAAGCGTTAAAACGGGAAATCAGGGAAGAAACGGGTTTAATTAACGTTCGAGTGGGGCGTTTTTTAACAGTTGTGGAAGGCTTTTTCCCCAATTGGCGAGGGAAACTGTTGCATTCTTTGAGTATTATTTACAACTGCTCAGTTGAGGATGGTTCACTTGTTTACACAACCGGGGATCACGGCGAAGTGGGAGCTAAGGGAATTCAGTGGCTATCCATTGCGGAATTAACGCCTGAACTATGTTCGACTCGCAGTTGGGAAGCTATGCAGTTAGCGTTGTCAAACCTTCAGAAAGACTAGTGCAGCGTAGTGGAAATAATTATCCAGTTGAAAAAGGTTAAAAAGCTTACTGTACAAGTTTTCTTTCCTTTGAGCCTTCTGCCTCCTGCCTTCTTGCACTAGCCGCTTCTTAGCCAGCACAGGACTTGAGTATCCAACCGATAACAACACCCAGTCCTCCAAAGCGAACAGCTTGCCAAAAGGGTTCTTTGAGACTGCCCCAAGAAAATAGCCGACTTTCTAAATTCAGTTCTATTGTTTCCAGTTCTTCTTTAATTCGTTTTAATTCCGCTTGTAGTGCTTGGCGGTTGTTACTCTGACGCGGGGAATTCCTGATTCGCT
>JAIUYC010000593.1 GCA_020216575.1 Coleofasciculus sp. S288
AACATCTATCACTTCATTGCCGAGATTGAGGCGTTTTTGGACACCGTGGAACGCTTCCGACAAACTTAGAGTAATGCTTGCTTCTCGATCGCCACTAACTCCTGCTGTACTGGTATCAAAGCCTGAGGCGTTGCCAACGCCACCAAAGCCACCAAAGTCATTAAACCCAGTTGCTCCTCCCGTACTGGTGCGGTAGGTGTAAGTTCGACGGGGACCTCCAGGTGAACTTGGACTTGCCCCTGCCCCCGTGCTAAAGCGTCCTAGCAACTCATTAATGAACTCGTCAAAGCTGCCATACTGGCTGAAATCAAAGCCACCGACATCAACGTTATATCCGCCACCACCAGGAGGCCAGCCCTGTCCGGCTTGCTTCCAATACTGACCAAATTGATCGTACTTCCTACGTTTTTCAGGGTCAGATAAGACTTCATACGCTTCGCTGACTTCCTTAAAGCGAGCCTCGGCTTGTTTATCACCGGGATTCATGTCCGGGTGGTATTTCCTCGCCAGACGACGAAAGCTCTTTTTAATGTCATCCGCACTGGCAGTTTTGCTTACTCCCAGGATGGTGTAATAGTCTTTGAAGTCGGTTGCGGGCATGAAGGGTGTCTCCTTTACTCTTATACTCTTATGATTTAGCTTAGATTTTGTGCCGTGCTGCCCTGACGACGCCGCTACCGCCTTCGCGAGCGAGTCTCAAGTATCGGGTGTAGTGCCAGCGTCAGAAACTGGGCTTAGGAAAGCAGTAAACTAGGTAATTGTCAAGATAACTGACATAATAATATGCCTCTAGGCTAGGGTAACAGAGCTATTGAGCAGATAGAGTTCGGTTCTTCCTCTCCATCACGATCGCAATTCCCGTACTTCGTGGGGAGTGCTTCCTGGAGAGTAGCGGATCAGGCGATCAAGTCCATCTTGTAGGGTTGGCGGGGCTGACTGCAAGGAGGCGTGCATTTGCAAAATGATGGATTCGGGAACAATGCGATCGCGTTGACGATTTCGTTCCAGACACAGTTGCAGGGGTGTATCCAACCACAGCCCAATGATTTCGGTAAACCCGACAACCCGGCCTAAAGCGATCGCATCAACTCGGTAACGCCGAACCGCATTGGTAGCGTCATAAATCGCCATTGATGAGTACTTCACTGCCTGCCGAAATTGCCGCTCGACCTGATGCCACACCAACAGCCACGAACCTTGAATGCTTTCATCTCCAAACAACCGAGCGCGGATGGCATCGGTAGAAATCCTCCGACTTCCAGGAAATTCAGCCAACAGCGCCGAAGCTAAAAAGGACTTACCGCTCCCCGGAAGCCCAATCAGCACAATGAGTTTGGTCATTGGTTGGTAGTCAGTGGTCAGTGGTCAGTGGTAAACAACAACGGACAACTGACTACTGACTAAATCACCATTCCATCTGGAATGACTGCATTTTTGATCACAACAATAATGCCATTACGGATAATAAAGCCTTGTTTCTCGCGATCGGCTTCCTCCACTCTGTCCTTATTAATAATTTGAACATCGCAGCCAATACGGGCGTTTTTGTCGATAATGGCACGGCGAATTGTTGAGTTAGCACCAATCCCAATGGGAAGCGAGTCGGTTTCGCACTCGGCATGCCGTTCTGCAAACGGTTCGTAGTAGTCAGCCCCCATGATCAGAGTATCCTCGATAACACAACCCGCCTCGACGCGAGTGCGAATCCCTAAAACCGAGTGATTAATTCGACACTCTTTAATGATGCACCCTTCTCCAATCATTGATTCCGTTACATGGCTGTTTAAAAGTTTTGTGGGAGGCAAGTAACGGGCGCGAGTGTAAATTGGAGCATTTTCATCGTAGAAACTGAAAGGAGGTCTAGGCTGCTGTGTTAGGGCTAAATTTGCTTCATAGAACGCCTCAATCGTTCCAATATCTTCCCAATAGCCATTAAAGAGATACGCCTGAACGTTGAAATCCTTCGCTGACGCCGGAATAATTTCTTTCCCAAAATCAGTTTGTTCTGGAGATTTACTCAGCAACTCATTCATCACCTCTTTTTTAAAGACATAAATCCCCATTGAGGCGATGTAAGGCGTTTTCTTAGCTTGTTCTGGAGTTAGACCAAGTGTGGTCGTATCGACCTGCATTTTTTTCAGCGCATCCCCTTTTGGCTTTTCGCTAAAATCAACGATTCGACCCGTGTCATCAATCTTCATCAACCCAAAATCTGACGCCCGTTTCTCGTCGATTGGGATAACGGAGAGGGTAATATCTGCCCCAGTTTCACGATGGCGTTCCACAAACAAGCGGTAGTCCATCCGGTAGAGATGGTCTCCTGACAAAATCAGATATTCATCAACATCCCACTCTTGCATCAACCAGAGATATTGGCGAACCGCATCTGCCGTACCTTGGAACCAGCTAGGGTTTTCGGGGGTTTGCTGGGCGGCTAGCACCTCAATAAATCCTTCTGTGAAGCCAGAAATATGATAAGTGCGAGCGATGTGGCGATTGAGGGATGCAGAGTTGAATTGGGTCAGGACGTAGATTTTGAGAATGTCTGAGTTAATACAATTACTAACGGGAATATCAATCAGACGGTACTTACCTGCCAGGGGGACGGCAGGTTTGGCGCGTAACTTTGTTAGGGGATAAAGGCGGGTACCTGCCCCACCTCCAAGGATGATGGCTAAAACCTTTTTCACGAAGAAACCTCTCGACTGCCGGTAAACTCACACGTATAGTGTCCGACTGTGCGGCTTAGTTTTCAAGGGGGGAAGGGTAGAAAATTGATGTATTGACTGATTGGTGAAAGTCTATTGCAACATCCGCACCGGTTACATCAACCGAAAAGATGAATTCTTGCAGTTATCATTAGGTCAGGATTTACGCACAGACGCTACATCTGGTAGGGACACGATACCAAAGTCCCCAGACTGTCTTATCGGTACGTCGCCCAACGATTTAACTAGGCTTACAACTCCCGATAAACCACCGTTTCATACGAGTTAGACAGTCTGGGACTAAAGTCCCTACAACTAGTGGTTTAGAGACTTTCTTGGCGTAAGTCCTGATGTATTTACGGGGTGGTTTGACTAACACAGGGCTTCCAGCCCATTAATTTGGAATAAGGCCGAACTCAGGCGAGATTGCAACTTGATGTCTTTGCGCTGAACCCCCTGATGGCTTTTTCGTATTCCTGACCCTAGGTGAGTTTAATGGAATTGTAGAGGGTGCGACTCTCTCTTATGGTAGATTTGCGGTAATTATTCCCTGATTTTAATAGAGGAGCACTCGCTTGTGGCTGTAAGGAAGCAGTCTTGGTTCAAGCAGCAATCAAGGATAGCATTGGTGTTTGGGATAGGTGGAGTACTCGCTCTCTACAACCCTGGTGCTTTCGCTCAAATTACACCCGATGCTACTTTAGGGGCAGAAGGTTCTGTGGTTACACCGAACCTGAATGTCAGGGATTTACCTGCCACCTGGATTGAAGGTGGTGCAACACGAGGCGCTTCTCTATTCCACAGTTTCTCAGACTTTAATGTAGAAGAGGGACTTCGAGTTTATTTTGCTAATCCCGTAGGCATTGAGAACATCCTGACGCGAGTTACCGGAAATCATATCTCGCATATTCTGGGGACGCTGGGTGTAGACGGGACAGCAAATCTATTTTTGCTCAATCCCAATGGGATTATTTTTGGTGCCAATGCTCGGTTAGAGATTGGAGGTTCGTTTTTTGCAAGTACGGGAAGCAGTTTCAAATTTCCCGATGGCAGCGAGTTCAGCGCAACCAATCCTCAATTACCACCATTACTGACGATTAATCTGACTCCAGGAGTGCAGTGGGGAGCAAGTCAGCCCAGGGGAACGATTACCAATGCCGGGAATTTAACAGTAGGTTCGGGAGAAACGCTCACCTTATTCGGGAGCACCGTTACCAGTAATGGTTCGCTCATATCACCGGGAGGGACTGTTGAGGTTTTAGGGGAACGGGTTGGTTTATTGGACAATGCCCGGATTGATGTCTCGTCTGAAACAGGTGGCGGTACCATTTTGATTGGGGGAGATTTTCAGGGTGAGGGTCGCATTCCCAATGCAGTCCAAACCTTCGTCGGTCCTCAGGTTACTCTCAATGCAGATGCCCTAACCGATGGCAATGGAGGTAACGTCATTGTCTGGGCAGATGAGACAACCCGCTTCTATGGTGCT
>JAIUYC010000594.1 GCA_020216575.1 Coleofasciculus sp. S288
CTTACGAATCCTAATCGTAGATGACGAAACAGGTGAAAACGGTGGCATCCTTGACAAGGAAGAAGCTAAAAAGCTAGTTGGGGACTGCTACGGGCGGATGAGTTCGGAGTTAGCCAAAGAGTTGACAGGAAAAAGCAACACCCCGTTTCAGTTCCGAATGGGAATCAAACCCCAAGAGGGCAACAAACACTACCGCATTGCTAAAGGCACGCTAGCCACCAGCACTCAAATTGAAAATCTAGGACAGCCACGAATCTATACAGGAACGAACGGACAAACCAAGGTCAAAACTGGCTACGACTTGATTCTAGCTACCAGTAGCTTCAAAGGACGCAAGGATGAAACCAAAATCAAGCCAGGAGAATACAACCTCACAGTTGGAATTGGGGTAAAAACCCTGGCACAGTACGGTAAAATAAGTCCTAATATAGAAGAGTTTGAGGCAGAACCAGAGCAGACCAACGAGACACTTTACCAGATACTCAAAGCCTGCGTTAAAAACCATCCCCAACTGTTAGAACACCCAAAACTTGTTGGGGAACTGAATCAATTTACCAAGAATGAGTGGAAAGATATCGCCACAGGTCGTGCCATTGAGTTTCAAAGAGGCTTAGCACAGCCAAGTCTAGATTTAAAAGAGGATGAAATTTGCATTCCTCATATCCCAGAAGAAAAAGAGGTCATTGTCACACGCTCACCCCTGGTCAATGCCAATGGCGTCATTATCTTAAAAAACAAGCATCTCCCTGAATTTATGGGAGAACAGGGTACCATCCATATCAACCCCAAAACAGCAGCCACTCACCTGCAAGCTGATTTCGATGGCGATAACTTAGCCTTTGAGGTAACCGATAAATATCCAACCCTGACAGCAGAAATTAAGGAAACATTACTACCAGAAAATCGCTACAGAGATATTGTCAAACGAGCTAAGGAAGCTTATGAAGCTAAAACATTTGGCGACATTGCGATTTCATGCAGCGAAAACAAAATTGGTTTAATCGCTAATGACATTCAGAAAGCTGTCGCACTTCGATGGGAAACTCTCGCCATTCCTCAAGAGGAAAAACGAAATTACCTCAAACAAATGGCAAAGGGGTTTAGTAAAGTCCTCTCTGACCTGGAAAACCAAAAACTATCACTTCCTGAATCACTTGAAAATGTCAAACATCCTAAATGGGGTTCATTTAAAGACAAACTCACGGAAGTAAGCCAATTTCAGCCAAAAATATCAGATGAAAAAGTTGAAGATAAACTGGAAATTATTAGAAACATCTACTTCGATGTCATCTGTGAAGAGGGGAATGAACTTCAAGTCGCCGTTGATGGACCAAAAAGTGCCGCTCGACCCAATGAAAAAATCCTAGCCTTCTGTAAGGCTGTCACCGGAGTCCGTAATGTTGCCTGGTTACAGGACAAAAAACAAGAGGGGGTCTATGATGAACGTCCCATGAATACTGCCAATTATTCCCCAGTTGACCTAATGGTAAAACTGGCTAACCAGACGTGGCAGGCAGCTACGCTCGAAGCCCTGCCCACTCACCAATTCGAGGGGTTGTTTGATAAAAACTACACCCAAGAACAGGAAAATTTAGCTAAAGAAATCCGCAATACCTATAATGAACTGATTGGAAAGGCTGTCAGGCAAGAAGAACAAGCCAAAAAAGAGCCTGGGCCGAGAATGGTCGTGACATCGGCAAAATCTGGCAAGCAAATTGAGATAGCAAAAATCACGGAGTACAATCACCCAAATACCTGGGATAGTAAAACTTTAAATATTAAGCTTGTTGAAAATAGCTCTAAAACACAAAAATCCCCTCACAAGCTCCTAGCACTTGCTCAAGTTCGAGAGGCAGATGGCTCATTGGGAACATGGAAAGAACTCGGCGTTGTCAGCACTGAATCAGTGAAAGAACATAACCTCAAAGCTGGCATATCACTATCACAAGCGTCTGTTGAGGTACGCTTAGGCATTACACAAGAAGAAATTGACGCTAAATTTGACAAAGCCAGAGATTACGTTGACATGGTGCGAGCCGAAACGCCAGCATCCGAACAGCAATCTCTCGCTAGCGCCCTGTGGCACGTTACTCATGCCAGCGACCAAAAGGGCTACAGCGAGTACAGCAAAGCTAGCGTTGCCTTCAGCATTTTCCCCAACCAGGTTATCGAACAACTCTCTGAGTTCCAGTTTGACGAACTTACCGTATCGGGCGTTCACCAACCCACAAACGAGTGGGGTCACGCCCTAAATAACCAGGAAATCTCGTTCAAAGTAGAGTTAGAAACACGGGAAGAACACGCCAACTACGGAAAGCGAGTCATCACTATAGAAGACAAGCAACTCGGTCCACTATCTGAAAAAGACTTCCAGCTACCCATCGACACCGAAGGCAAAGGAACTCTCATCCCAAGTCCCAGTACCAGCGTAACTGCCGCAACCGACATCGGCGACCTCAAGGTTACTCAGTTAAAAAACTACGACTGCTTTGGACAATCCTTTCAAGGCGAAACGGTAAAGATTGCAGTCGGCTTTAGGGACAAGAAGGCGGTTGCCATGCTCGGAGACAAGGTAATTGGCACGTTTGACAAAGACGCTCGCAACGCACTCAAGGCAGCAGGCAAACTACGCCCCGGCGCAGAACTTGAAGCAACCCTGACGAGCAACCCCAGCACCACAGCTACTCTGAAGATTGAGCCAGATAGCCTCAAATACCCGGAAACCTGGAGGCAGAATAAGGAAGCGTCCAACTTAGGTAACCAAGCCCGAGCCAAAAACCAACAGGCTGCGATCTGCGCTGACGCTCGAAGACTCGCTAATGCTTCGCAAGTGCAGCAGCGCTTCGCTATCGCTAGCAGGGAAGCTGTCATGAACCGTCTAGCCAGCGTTGTGGAAGGCATCCGGCAAGAGGTTACCCAAAACGGTCACAATCTCAATATTGCCGCCTTAAAACAAGACATCCAAGAGGCTCAATCCCTCGACACTAGCGATCGCATCCTTCAACCTATCGAAGGCGCTGTTGATACCTCCCTTCCCCTTCCCTTGTCACAGGGAGAAATCGATCGCACCACCGAAGAGGTTATCGAACTAGCCCAGGAGGAACTCGCCTCTGTTGCCTCCTCTCAAGAAGAAGCACAAGCCGAGGCAGAAGCCGAAGCCCAAAAGGATGACTTGTCCAAACAGTCAGAATCAGAACTCAAAGAGACGATAGAAGCGTTAAGAACGCAGATTGAGCTTCAAAACCAGCAAATCGCGCTTCTCACACAAACGGTTCAGGACATGCAGCAGGCTCTCAGTGAAAGCACTTCAAATCGAGACGCTCTAAACTCTAGGGACAGCTCTAATTTGATGGGTCAGGTAGAAGCATTGTCTAAAGCGATTGCGCGAAGCGCACAGGCAAAGCCGATCGCTCATCAGCTCTCATTGCAAGGATACAAGGTCGAAGACCTTTCCAAAGAAGCTCCCAATCGAGAGTTACCATCGCCCCAAGCAACTCAAGGGAGTTCTGTCGTTGCCCCAGAACGCAACGGTCACTCCTCAACATCCGTTGAAAGTAATGGCTCCAAAGATACCAGTAATGGGAAAGCGCCACCAAATTCTGAGGCTTTTTACCAGCGCCCTGACTGGGAAAAAAATATGGTTGCAGCAGCCTTCTCAACCCTCAAGACAGTAGCCGAAGACCCCAACCACAGGAGAGTTACCGCCTTCGGAAGAAACTACGTCGCTGTCTACAACTCCCAAGACAAGTCCCTGAGAATCCTCGACAGTATAGGCGATCGAGGACTCGTCTACAAAGCCGAGCAAGGCAAAGCCCCCAGCGTATGTCAATTTAGCGAACCTGAAAAGGTAGCATTCAATCAATTGAGCCAAACCTCACCCAGCAAACAACCTGCCTTAGAGCGGTGAACTACTCACGCATAGAGTACGAGTTTCCTCCCCCATCTCGAGATTCCACAGTTTGATGGAACCATCGCGACTGCCGCTAAATAATGTCTTGCCATCGGAATCAAGGGCAATAGGGATTGAGCCGAGATACGTGTAAAAAAGTGCAAGATAGCCCTCAAAGCCATATCTCACCTAGCTTTCAGGCTTTATGATTGTAGGGAGTCCCACAGAAGGGACAGAAACGATACTTCATGGATGTAATCGGTTCGTTGCAACTGGCACATCTCGAACGTAGGGCAGTG
>JAIUYC010000595.1 GCA_020216575.1 Coleofasciculus sp. S288
ATTATCGCGATGGGCAGCGGCAGCTTTTTGTGATTTTTCGGAACGATTTCTGTTTATCATAAACATTTTCTTGCAGCTAATTAAGGTAAGTTCTCACTCTTTTTATTAAAATAACACGGATAAACGCAAAATAAATGATAAAAAGTGTCCTTTGATACAGAAATCGGAAAATTTTTAACTCTAAAAACCGGACAAGTCTGACTTACTCTCAAGCTGAAGCCTGTAGGGGTTTGGGGCTGGATGCCCAATGGTTGTGAACAACGTTCAGTGGGAATGGGTTGCTGCTCGCTGTTAACTGTTGAGCGATTTGGTTGATGGGATGTGTCAGGATTAAAGTGATACAGGACTGACGCTATGAGTACTTTCTCCAATTCAGACGTTGCATCACTTCCGGATAACCAAGCCCTGCGAAACTTGATTGCCGCCTCAATTGCCACAGCACCACACCAACGAATTACCTTTGCCGAGTACATGGACTTGGTGCTGTATCACCCAGAACAGGGTTACTACGCCACTGGTGCAGTCAACATTGGATCTGGTGGTGACTTTTTTACCTCACCTCACTTAGGCCGTGACTTTGGTGAGTTACTGTCTGAGCAGTTTGCCGAAATGTGGGACATTCTGGGACGTCCAACTCCTTTTACTCTAGTGGAAATGGGAGCAGGTCAAGGACTCGTTGCCGCTGATATCTTACGTTATCTGTGTCGGCAACACCCTGACTGCTTTGATGCCTTGGAGTACATCATTATTGAGAAAGCAGCAGGCTTAATTGCTCAACAGCAGCAGTTCTTCCAGAGGTTGAGATTGCCGATAAAGGACAATTCTCAACTGTTACCCCTACGCTGGTGTTCTTTAGAAGAGATACCAGAAAACTCGATTATAGGTTGCTGTTTCTCTAATGAGCTGGTGGACGCTTTCCCCGTGCATCAGGTTGTAATTGAAGGGGGACAACTGCGAGAAATTTATGTCACGACATCTGACGCAACTGATGATGAAATTAACTTTGTAGAGATAATAGATACGCTCTCGACGCCTCGCATCAAGGAGTATTTCGACTTTGTAGGAATTGATTTGCTGTCGGGCGCTTATCCAGATGGCTATCGTACTGAGGTTAATCTGGCGGCGTTGGATTGGATTGAGTCCGTTGCCAAGCGACTGCGGCGGGGATTCTTGCTGACAATCGATTACGGCTACTCAGCAACACGCTATTACCAGCTAAGCCGCGATCGCGGAACGCTACAGTGCTATTACCGCCATCGCTTTCATGACAATCCCTATGTGTATATCGGGCATCAGGACATCACCGCTCATGTAGACTTTACTGCCTTGGAGCGTCAAGGAGAGTTGTGCGGCTTACGGAAGGTGGGGTTCACGCAGCAAGGGTTGTTTCTGATGGCATTGGGTTTAGGCGATCGCATTTCCGCCCTATCCTCTCCTAATAATACTCGCACTCAAGCGATCGCCAATCGACAAGAGGTGATGACCATCATGCAGCGTCGCGAGGCTCTACACCAACTAATGAACCCAATGGGACTAGGAGGCTTTGGCGTTTTGATTCAGAGTAAAGGGTTGACAGCACAGGAAGAGCAACGAATGCCCAAAGGTTTAAACATACCGCCAATGCCTTGACTTACTCTTCCCCTGCTCCCCCTGCTCCCTCATCGGTATTCTTTAAGGCAAGAAAGGAGTAATTTATCGGGGTGACACGGGCGAATACCCTAGTGAAGCCTCCCAGAAATAAACGCGAGAGCATAATCGGGAGTTGTTTGAACAAACCACTTCTATTGAAAGATTATTGACGCTGCTCACATTCTCTCGCAGCACCGATGCGGCTTGTCCGGGAGAAACTGACCGACTTTCAACCTTGTTGCCATCCAAATAAACATTGACAGTGGCAGCCGGACTTCCTTGGTCGTTGTCGCGCATCCCAAACTTTAGCTGTAGCGTTTGAAAGGTCACTCCCCCATTATTGGGCTGAAGTTGACACGTCATTGACGCGGAGCGATCGCCCGGACCCATATACATGCGTGATGTGTAAACAGCTTTACCTACCACAACATCTTGATTTTGTCTAGCCCAGCTACCCACTCCTGTATCCACACATTTAAGCCGGAGGAGAGGGACAGAGGGTAGTGTTTCCTGGAGAGGTGTTGCTTGAGGGGGTACTGTTTGGGGAGGGATCTCCTGAGCGATTGGCTTGCCTTGGGGTATCAAAGCCAACCACAGTATCGCACTGACGAGGATTTTGCTAATCAACTTTGTTTTTCGCATTGATAGACAGCCAACGCCAATGGGCGTCAATGTACATCATGCCACTTAAGGGGAGTTAATCAAGGTGCAATTGTGCACATTCTCGGATCAGTTAATTCATGGAGGTGCGATCGCTAAGTTAACTCGTGTTGGTTTTAAGCTTAGACTCGGCGAGAACCGCTATAGTTCCATTCGAGTGCGATCGCATCTACCAAAACATCAAGGTTATGAAGTGTTGAAGTCAGGAGATTTGTATACCGTGTCTTTTAGCCTCTATCGAGGCAGGAAAGGCAGGATTCCCCTTCAAGTCCATTCAGCTTCGCATAGTAATACCCTAGATAAACTCATTGCAGGTGAAGCTAAAGCTGGTTCACTTAAGCTCTGCAAGTCTAGAAAAGGTATTTGGTATGCACTCATCTGCGTGTCTATGGAAGTTCCGGATGCAGCAGACGTGAAAGGTTGGCTCGGAGTTGATAGAGGACAGAACAATATTGCTGTCGCGGCACTCCCCAAAAGTTTTGGCAAATTCTGGAAAGGTGGGCGAGTAAAACAGTTGAGACGACAGTTTCAACGAACTCGGAAACAATTACAGCAAGCCAAGCAACTTAAGGAAGTGAAGCGATTAGAGCGACGTGAAAGACGAATCATGACCTATATCAATCACGTCATCTCAAAAGAATTGGTACAGTTTGCCAAAGATTTCGAGATGGGGTTGCGGTTTGAAGACCTGAGCGGCTGTAGACAGACCATGAAGCAGCGCAAATAGACTAAATCCGACGCCGCAAATAATCGTGATAGTTGGGCATTCTATCAGCTTGAGCTATTCACAAGATACAAAGCAATTCGTGCAGGTGTACCGGTTGAATCTGTGCCAGCACCGTATACCAGTAAATCAGACCACCGCAATGGTGTGATTGGCAAGCGTAATGGAGATTGGTTCAGAGGGTTTGACGGCTATCGCTGCAATGCTGATTGGAATGCCTCACAAAATATTGGTCAATGGATTGGTTTTTCATGCCCTCTGTATCTTCAGGAGGCTGTAGCTGCAATGGCTATGGCTGATACAGAGGGTGGGGTCAATGACAGTCCCTTAATAGTGTGAACTGTCTAATCGGGTGGATTTATCCCCCGATTAGACAACCGCTAGAATCCCTTGTTTTCAAACAAGGGAGTGTCAACATCCTTCAGTCACAAAGAAGCTCAGGAAGCCAGCAATTAGTCACTCCTGAGCTTTAAACTCAATCAACCTGGAGCCACATCGGAGTAACGTGCATTTTCATTCCCGATGCGCACCTCGTCATGATAAATCACTAGTGGAGACGGATGGGTAGAATTGTATCCTGGCTTGTACATCCCGATTTTGAAGTGGAAGGGGTAATCGGTATCGTTATAACAATTTGGCGCAACCCAGCTCACCAACTTTGTCCCATTCTTCCAAATCTCCAACAATCCATCCTTGTTGTACGACCACTTCGCGTGGATTACCCAGTCCGTCCACGTACCTCTGGTATAGGAGCCAGAGTAGACTTGCTTTGTCTTAATCGTGCCACCACTGCCGTATGCTTCAGGTTTGCTGATTTTGTTTGCGTCCCAACGGTTGTAGATTGTCCAAACGCCGTTGCGGAGTTCAAACGAGAGAAATGGACTTCGGTGCGGTTCCCCTGCATCCGGCATACTCTTAATCTGCGCCACGATTGTAACGTTATCGTGGTTTGGCCACTTCTCTGGAATATACGTACTAAACCCAAACCAGCGTTCAGAACCGGGAGCACCGGCGCTAAACTTATTCTTCTCAGCGCGTTTATCCGGATAGTGCAGCGTGAACTTTGCAGCAGCTGCACCAGCCCGTTTAGGCGTAGTGACAATCTCTCCTTTGCTTTTGCTTGTAAACTCGGTTTGGTTCCAGCCTAACCCATCATTGTAGGGTTGG
>JAIUYC010000596.1 GCA_020216575.1 Coleofasciculus sp. S288
CGGTTGTTGAAATTGCCGCTGATAGACAATCTCTTCTTTTTCTGACTCAATCTTCAAGTTAGAGCGTGGATAAGCAACACATAAGAGCACGTAACCTTCTTCTTGAAGTTCTGGGCTGATACCCATACCATCACTTTGATCAACAGTTCCCTCGAGTAATTGCGCGGCACAAGTGGTACAAACTCCAGCATTGCAGGAACTCGGCAAGTCTATTCCAGCGGCATAGGCAGCTTTAAGAATCTGTTTATCCTCTGGCACTTCTACAGTGTAGGTATTGCCTTGGTGATGAATTTCAACGGTGTAAGTTTTGGACATCGTTAAGTTACAGGCTTGACACTCTCAATCCCCGCAAGGGGAATGGACTTTAACTGGCTAATTTTAGCCCCCTATGTGGGGCTACAAACCATCATAGGGCTTACCTACTCCACCTTTTGCACTAGCAGTGGAGAGTCCGAAGAGTGCAGCCATTGGCTACAAGCAACAGCTAAGTTATGTATCATCCTTCCCTCTAACGAAAGAGGTTGGACGGTCTAGAGTAGGCAAAAATTTAATAAAGTTTTTATTGACATTTGAGGTATTTTATGGGTAATACAGAGAAGGACTTTGGTAATACATCTATTTGGCTGAGCATTGATTCCGAAAAAGTTAAACAGAGAATAGAGCTGATTACCAAGCAACTGGTGAAGGTTCTACAAAAAGTTGAACCTGAAACAAAAGCTACTGACCCTAACCACCAGAGCTAGTTTAAGTTACTCCCCGCCTAAGATGCCCGTCAAAACCATTGCACTCCTAAGAAACACAGGGCAGAAGGCTCCAGGGTAGAGGGCTCCAAGGGAAGAGGGAAGTGTTTCTTCCATGGGTAACGAGCGGTATCCCGCTAGTTGGAGGCTCATATCTAGCATTGTTTGTTTTTGATAGATATCTAATGTTTTGGGGGATTTTGTTGATGATATAGCGCGTCTAAATGAATTGTAAAATAACCCGCACTGGGCTTCATTCCGCTACGCTAACAGCACCAACCCCTCTCCATCCCTCCTGCCTCCCTTTTTAAGGGGGTTGGGAGAGAGGAGCAGGAAATTTACACCAATGATTTAGGCATGCTACATTTTATAATGCCGTCATTACCTTCAGCAATTCTGCTGATATATCCACATTGGAACTATCTTCTTTCTTGAACAAAACACCTGCCAGAAAGTAGATATTTTCAGAATAAAATGCCTTGTATTTATTCCGAAGTTCTGCAATAGTGTTTCTAACTTTAGGTTCGCAACTGTAGTAGCCGAACCTCAGCGGCGAAATCATGAAGTCAACCACTTGGTAACCTTGAGCGATCGCATAATCAATTGTGTCAACAGGATTAGAATAAGCTGAAATCATCAGCAATACATTCTCACACCCGACGGATAGAAGCTTTTGCGTAATCGTTGCTCCATCCTTACCACCATGAAGAGAGGGCATATACAGGTTATCATCGGGAGCAGGAAGGTAAGGCGGATTCGCAATCAAATAACTAGCATCCGAGGGGAAGTTTTTGAAGAAGCATTTGTTGTCAATGATGTATTTATCTTTAAGCTGATATTGCTCAATTCTGGACTGAGCCAGTTTACAAGCAGCAGAATTCAACTCATACCCCTGAATGAAACCATCAAATTTGGTTTTCAGCAAACAGTTAATTACCGGACTCCCATCTCCGGCACCAAATTCGATAATGGAATCCGAGGGAGTACAATGCTTCAGCACCATTTTGTCCAAACATTGAGAATAGAATTGGGACTCTTCTGGGCAGAAGAAAACTTCATTGGGTGAATAGGAATCACTGGCTTTGTTCGAGGTTAATAGTGCTTCTTTCATGGTATGAATCTCGTTTTATGAAGTCAGAATGTAGGGGTGTACTGCAATACACCCCTAGGGAATACACCAACTCATGCTGAATTAAGAGGATTGCTCTGCCTGTTTAACTGCCTGGATAACGGCTGCACTGGCGCGATCGCCCATCCATTTCTCCTGGTCGTAACCGAGTACTAATTCCCAGGCATCCTCTGGGTATTTCTCCACCAGGGGTAATGCTACGTCATCCAACATCCAGCGACCGTGCCGTTCATCTTCCCGGATGTGCAGTTCCCAGTAACCCATCGCCGTGTCTGAAAGCCCTAATCGTTCTGCGGCTTTCATGTAGTCGGTATAGATCGAAGGACCAGCAATTTCAAAGTAAGTGAGTCCGCCGTTGTAGCGCAGAAAATAGCGTTTGCATTCTGTTAGTAAGAAGTTGTGGTTGATGCACGCTAAAACTTCCCAAGGAATGATGTCGAAGTATGCCTCCGGTTCGGTTTTCAGTCCCAGTTCTGCCATCATTTGGGCAAAGAAGGTGGAGTGTTTGCGGGTGAGGCGACCGTTACCGTATTCTTCTAGCAGCACGCGGATTAGCGTAGCTTGCACTTCGTTGCTGGCACCGCCCAGAATCCGCGACAGACGACTTGCTTCCACCAGTCCATCCAAGGAGGCGATCGCTAAGAGATGTCGGTATCCCTCCACGGTCATTTGTTGCTGTAAATAACGCTTGTTCTCCGTTAAGGGCGGATTTAGGTCAGCTTCACCCCGCTCGATGAGTGCCTGTTTCGTGTCCAGTTGTCGCAATTGCTCTACGTCAAGCTGTGCCAGTTCCCAGGCTTGCCAAACTTCCTCAATGCGATCGCGCACCCACTGTAGATAATATGATCGCTCATTTTTGTAGTGCCGCAAATCGTCGTACCAGAATAAGTTGAGCCGATTAATCCGGTAAAGAATGCGCTGCAAAAATAGGTGTTCCGTCTCTGCATTACCTGCTTCGCTATCTTCGGCATAAGCGGTTGCTAGAGCAGTTGCGATCGCTGCTTCAAACTCACTTACCCGTTCAGGCTGTTCGCTCACCTGCTGGTCTAAATTTTCGCTGGTCAGAAGTTGAATGAATTGTTGTTCTGCTTCGATATAATTGGGTGATTGAGAGGCAGATGGCAACTCTTTTGATATCCCTTTGATCATGCGATCGGGACTCAAAGCTACTGTCATATCGTGATGCCTAAAATCTTTCTTGAGTTAGATTGATTGCTGACTACAATAAAAGTGTTAAGTTTTGTGTGTCAACTAATACAACAATAAACACTTATCTTCTTTACTCCGTCCATCTTTAGACAGAATCCTTAGTTTTAATCGCTCCACTGCTCCATCCTGTTCAATAAGCTTATCTCTGACAATTCCGCATCAGAGCCGTATAACCTGCCTGCACAAAATGCTTATCGTAAGCGAGAGCCTCAAAAATGGATTGCTCTTCCATAATTTTGAAAGATACACAATCCGTCTGACTCCACGCCTTATCAGGACGTTGTTCGTAGAGGGTTAATGCAGCCTGAAATTGAATGCTAGTCTGAGGAATAATAGTTGTGTTGGAATGCTGGTAAAGACATTTGATGAGATTAACAGCCGCTTTGCGGAAATAATCACCTCTAGCTGAGAAGTCATTCAATACTTCAGTTAAAACCATTTCGCTGGTAATGATATGAGCAGGCTGAATAGCTTTTGTAAAGTTTGACAGCTTTATCATGCAAATCATCGCGAGGATTGAGCAATGCCACCCAGTACCCCGTATCCGCAAACAAAATCCTCATCAATCGTCTCTTTTCTTCTGTTGCTGATAATAATCGAATCTCCTGGCTAGGTCAGTGGGTAACTTTTTCCATTCTTCATCGGGAACTTGGGCAGAAATTTCGGCAACTAGTTCCCAAATTGGGGGTGCATCCGGATCGAAAGATAACTCTCCAATTACAGAAACTTCATCAACTGCTTGTGCTTTGGCTTCAACAACCCTACCGTTCGCAATCAAATTTTCTAGCTTGCGGATCGCATCTTGCTCCTTACGCCAAGCTTCATCACGCAGAGCATTTGCTTTGAGAACTAGATTGCTGATTTCATCTCGGATAGAAGGAGCGGGGATAGGAATGGGGATAGAGGAAAACATTTCCTTATCTACTTCAAGAATCACTTCACGGCAATCATATTCTCTTCTAGCTGAATTTCAGATAAATCTCCAGTGTCTCCTCTTAGTCGCTTCAAATTAACGGGACTTAGACAAAAATTGAGGCAAAAATGGCTTCAAACCTAGACAGAGAAAGAATTTTAGCTCGAATCGGCATGAATCTAGTACT
>JAIUYC010000597.1 GCA_020216575.1 Coleofasciculus sp. S288
TTGCTTTAGGTCGCTCCAAAATTCGAGATTGCCACTGCTAATGTTTTTCAACCTCCCATGCAGTTGCATACCCTCCAAAGCAAATTGTCGCAAATCAATCTCACGCCCACCATCACGCCCTGTAACATAGTGATTGGCTTTATTCCTTACCTTCTCTTTTTGAGGATGTTCGTCAATCGACAAATCGTAGTATCCCATTTGATCGAGCCAATCAACAACATCCTTTCCTCGATACCTGCGCGGAGATCTGGGAGCACCTCCTACACACAAATGAACTTTCTTACCAGCAAGGTGTAAATCTTCAGCAATCTGACAACCTGACTGTCCTGTCCCCACAACTAAAACGCTCTTGTCAGGTAACAACTGTGGGCTTTTATATTCAGATGAATGTAGCTGCACAATAGTTTCGGGAAGCCGTTCCGCGATTTTTGGCACCTTGGGGAGATGATAGCTACCCGACGCAACAACCACCTGATCTGCGGTATAAACGCCAATCGAAGTTGTTAATTCAAAAACACCCTGAGAACCATTCTTCCGAAGTTTCAACACTTCAACGCCTTCTTTTACAGGAGGGTCAAACGATGCTGCGTAGTCCTCGATGTATTTGATGATTTCATCCTTTTTCATAAACCCATGCGAATCGTCTCCTGGATAGGAATACCCAGGAAGCTTACATTGCCAATTGGGTGTTACTAAGCAAAAGGAATCCCATCGTTTTGAGCGCCATGAATACCCAATCCTGTTTTTTTCAAAAACGATGTGGTCTAAGCCTCTCTCCTTTAAGCAATAGCTCATGGACAGACCCGCTTGACCACCTCCTACGATAACGACGGAATAGTGATTATTCATTGGCTTCCTTCTCGCTTGCTTGCTCGAATCTGTTGCCAGATTAAGTGCTAGCTCAAGAAGTGTTTTGTATCTCTCAATACGGAAGTTTTAAGTCTAGCAATAAGGCTAGGGGTTGCGATCGCGCTGTCTGAAACTCTGCCAATCAGCAATCAACCACTATCTAAATCGATAGGCTGTGGCTAGAGGTGGTTTGCATCCTAAGCACTATCTTTTGGGTATGAATAGGAAAGTGCATATGGAACCTGTAAATGTTTTCTTCTTTCAACCCGGAAAACCACGTCTTTCACTCGTCTACCTTTCAGCAGGTGGTTAACGAAGTTGTAGATTTCATTTCTTCAACACCCGCTCAGCCTTTACCGCCGTCCCAGAGCTTTACAGGAGCGGGAATCTACCTCTTGTACTATACTGGTGACTTCCCGCCATATGCTCTGATTGCAGAGGCTAACAAGGTCACTCTATCAATGCCGATTTACGCTGGAAAAGCTGTTCCAAGTGGTTGGAGACAGGCGCGGGAAGTGATTCAACCATCATCTACCCTTTATCGCCGTTTAAGTGAACATGCAAGCAGTATCAAAGCTGCTGAAAACCTGCAAGTTCAAGATTTCAGGTGTCGCTTTGTCATTTTGGAAGGAGGCGAAAGCAGCTTGATTGCCACGGTTGAAGCCGCACTAATCAGAAGATACAGACCTCTGTGGAATAGCGTCATAGACGGTTTCGGAAATCATGATCCTGGTGTCAACCGTTATGGACAGCTCCTTGCTGGATGGGATACCCTGCATCCTGGTCGTAGTTGGGAAAAGAAGTGGCACGGTCAGCGTCCTGAGTACACCAAGTTAATCGAAAAAATCCAGAATTATCTCGGCTGACGCAGTTCAACAACGGATTCATACAGTCGATGTGAGCTGTCAGCTTTTGCAACACGCACATCTGATTGAATAATACTGTTTCCAACACGGGTAGCTCGTAAAATATTGATACTGACAAGCTCAAGACCAGACCGTTCGGCAATTTTGCTCAAGTACAAATCCGTTGGGATCATCACTCCCTGTAAAATGCTATTTCCAATTACGATAAATGCTGAACTCCCAGGCTTGAGAGCATACCGAAGTCCCTGAGCAAAACGATAACAATCATTGAAATAAGATGCTGCATAGTTAGCCCATCCATTACCGCTATAGATACCTCGTTCTAAATTAAGTGTGCGAAGATAGGCGATTTTGTCAATAAGCTCTACAGGTGGATCAGGAAAAGTGAGATTTACAGCATCCAATTCACGTACAGTTTGCCAATATTTCCCAAAGTTTTGATGTTCTAGAGGTTTTGTATCATTTGGATTTTTTACAAAACCAAGCCAATAGAGATGTGGGCGAGTATTACGGATGTAATGGTAATTATTCAAATAAGGTGGTGAAGTAATGGCAACATCTATAGAATTTGCTTCAATATGTTGTTCGTAATCAAAGAAAGATGAATTTATAATCCGAGCGTTTGTCAATCCAGCATATATATTATCTCCAATCTCCTCTATATCTAAAATCATTCTATTTAGTTTTTCAGCTATAATATCAAGAACTGGGAAATCTTCAATATCACTTTTACCTGCTGCACTTCGAGTCCCTAAACTTGGCTCATACGAATAATTTGAGTAATGAACCATAGTTGAAGCAAAAGCAAGTTTAAAGACTTCTTGAGTCTGCTCATTATTTAGTCGATTAATAAAATCTTGAATAATTAGAACTTTCCTTAAAACAGTGAGACTGTAAAATGCTTTGCGACTTCTAAAACCAGATGGCGGCTTACTAATCGGTGAATAACCATTTGATACCGTATGATTGTAGAACTCTTGAAGCCTAGATACTTCCCTTCGGACATCTTGCCAATTAAGTTTGTGGGCATTGACCTTAACTCGGCAAGCCAAAGCTGCGTATGGATTGATCTCAAAACCAATTCCATCATGTCCCATGAGAGTCGCTTCAACAAGAGTCGTACCAACTCCTGCAAAGGGATCGAGAACAATCGCCCGCTCGTCCAGCTTATCTTCTATTATCCCTCGAACGAAACCGCTTGAGAAACCTGCAATCCAAGGAACCCATCGATGCACTGGTAAAAGCTTGTTGCTTGCAAAGCTAGGATCACTGAAAGCCGATTTATCCTCTGGTTTCAATTCCTCTAGCGATGCTAAAAATGGCAATTTTAATTGCATTTGATATAGGAGTTATGCTTATTTTTACTTAGCGATACCAATGTAAAGTAAATTGCTTGACATCGCAAGGGATTTCATAAAATATGTTGTCACTCAAAATTGGCAAGATCGATATGTATGAGGAAATTCAATCATGGATAAACTAAATCACTATCGGAAATGTCTTCAAGATTTACTCACACGATATGCCAGCTATAGCAAAGATGATCCGGATATAGAAACCCAACTCATCTTCGATACAGAGCGTGATCATTACCTCATGCTTCGTACTGGATGGGACAAGAAACATCGAGTGCATTATTGCACGTTCCATTTCGATATTAAAGATGGCAAAATCTGGCTGCAACAAAACAACACTGATGTCGAAATTGGTGAAGAACTTGAGGAGATGGGAATTCCCAAACACGATATTGTGATTGGCTTCCATCCTCCGTACCTGCGACAACATACAGAATACGCGGCTAGTTAACCTATGTCTTCCTCCAGTTTCAAGCCCTCCGCCCTCAAACCTTTATTTGCCCCTTGGGAAAAACCCAACGCTTATCGTGTTCGAGGTAACTGCCACCGGTGAGCTTAGCCGTTAAACTACTGAATCCAGCCATTCACAATTGCTTGATGAAGTGCCTGGTAACGAGTTTGCGCTTTAAGCTTTTTGAGAACATTATTCATATGAAACTTGACAGTACTCTCACTAATAATCAAGCGATCAGCAATATCGCGATCGCGCAATCCTCGTGTTAACAACGTTAGAATTTCTAACTCTCGTTCCGAAAGGCTCGGCTGCACTTCAGTATCTGGCTCAATACCCCAAACTTTCCCACAGTTGACGGCTTCTACCGCTTGCCGCAATTGCTCTGGACTAATCGACAAATCAACTTTAGCTCTAATCCCTTTCGGTAATGCCTGAGTTCCTTGCTGAATCCATAGCACGCGCCTTGCCGATTGAATCTGCGTGATATCATCGGTGAGCAGTGGTATACCCTCATCTGTTCCATTGCAGACGCTAAGACCTGCCAAAAAAGCTAGGTGAGTAAATGCTTGTTGCAGAAGCGGTAAACGGCACTGAATCTGCAATGCCTCGCCCAACTGCTCACGAACGTATGGAACTTTAAGG
>JAIUYC010000598.1 GCA_020216575.1 Coleofasciculus sp. S288
ATCACTGACGCAAGGAGAACGAAGCGGGATGCAGTTCAGCGTTAACCTAAATTAGCGATCGCTTCTTGTCTCTGGTACATTCTCAACTCCTACTACCCCTAGCAAGAACATATAGAGATTAGAAGTTTGTAGTCAGTTCTGAAAAGCGATCGCTTTCGATAGTACTCTTGCACTTGATTAGATAGGGTTACGCAAACTTGAGCATGATAGCTTGCACGAGCTTAACAATTTCAAACGCCACAAAAATACTGAGGATAACCGTGACTAAACTATTCAAGATAGGATTGTTGCCGTAGCCAAACAGAGACGCGACAAACTTGAGCAAAACAATTGAAAACCCGATAATGAAGGCAATTTGCAAGGGAGTCATCCTTTTCTTCCTGATTAAAAATCGTCTATTGAACGACTTTACCAAAGAAGCGGTCAAAAATAGGGGCCAGTACTCTATCGGAGAGAAGTCTATGCGAGCAGTGAGGTAAAAAATCAACGCCAGTCTTTTTCCGCTTGTTCTAACACGTAAGCGGCAACGTCTTCAATTTGCTTTTCAGTTAAGCGGTTTTTGTAGGCTGACATATTATTTTTACCATTCGCCACTAGAGATGCGATCGCCTCCAGAGAACCTATCCCATCCCGTTTCAAGGCTGTTAGTTTCAACGTCTTCCCGCGCCTGACGATATTGCCGCCGTTGACATGGCAGCCAGCACATTGAACGCTAAAGATTTTTTCGCCGTTAGCGGTATCGGCAGCTAAAGCGGGAGGACTGAAAATGATAGTTAGTGCTGTCAGCGTTATGAGTACGACTATGAATAACTGCTTCAAGAGATTCTCCTGTATTAAGACATCAGTACTAATAATCGTTGCACAGACTTTCCTTGCAAAGGACTACATCATATGAAGCGCCAGCGCTATTTCTTGCTGTTCGTGGCGCTGTTGCTGATTGTGCTGTCTTGGCTAGGTGCAGCGTCCGCGCGGACTGGGTTGGTTGTACGTTCGCTCAACCGAAATGGCGTACCCCTGCTGTACGTCACTCCAAAGAATGCACAGAGAGTGCCAGGTGTGCTTGTGGCGCACGGTTTTGCCGGTTCTAAGCAGTTGATGCTGGGCTACGCGCAGGTTTTAGCACATGCAGGATATGCTGTGATGAGTTGGGATTTTGCAGGCCACGGAGCAAATCCAGAACCGCTAGAGCATTTTTCACTTCAAAACGACCTAGATTTACGAGTCGTAGGGGCGGGTTTCACCGAGATATCTGCTTCCCACGACTCAATCCAATAAACCCGCCCGTACTCCAATCATTTGAGAACCGCTATATTACTAAAGACGTATGTCAAATGACAGAGGTTATGCTTCATTATCCGGGTTGATAAAGAAGATAGTCGTCCATTATAGAAGAGGTAAAGGCAAACGTGATTTCACCCTGGAAAAATCCACTTCCGCAGGAAGCGCACTTAGATCACAGTGTTGTAATCTGTGCCTATCAGGATGGATGGGTTCCAATTACGTTTTCCTGCTTGAAGAATGCGATCAGGCTCTATCATAAGGGTTTGCTCTACGGTGAGGAAATTTTTGTGTTTCCTCGCGATTTAGCTCCTTGGAGTTCTAAAGCTGTTAATTGTCACAGCTAGATCAAATCCGCTTCTCCCCATTTTCAAGAAACCAGCAAGGGAGGCAGGGGAGTAGTTTCTTTCATCCATAATGGATGCAATCGCGCTCTTGGGACGCTTCTCAGAAACACATCTACATTCTGGGTAAGGGCGGGTTTTGTTGAGACGTTATCGGTGATACCTAAAGTTGTTGGCTAAACCCGCCCCTACAAGCCTCCTCACTGTAGGCTGCAAATTGGTATCATCTATTCGAGCTTGCGAGAATTACTTCTTAAAAGCTCCTCTATGCAAGAGAGGGGATTGGTTACTTTCTCTCGCACTGAAGGACTTATATAGAGCGCCAAGCTGAACACATCACTTGCCGCATTTTTCGCATATTTTCTGGCAATTCCATGTGCATCGCCTGTTGAATAAAAATGGTGGGGACTGGAATGTTAGGCGTTGCTTGCACGGAGTAGGTGAGCAGAGTACCATTGCCGCAATCTTGCAGTTTGAGGTCTGCTGTAAAATCAGTAAAAGTGCCTTTTTCTAGTCGGAACTGAATGTGTTGCCCAAGCACCTCAAAAACATTCAGGTAAATTTCGACTTGAGCGGTGAGAAACAGAAAAGCTTTTTTGGCAACTTGATACAGACGTTTTACCTCGCCTCGGTGCAAGACTTCGCTCTGGATGACATCGGGAAAGTATTGCACCCAACGGGGGTAATCGGTGAGTTGCTGCCAAACGTGCGATCGCGCTATTGGTAAGTACATATGCGCAGTAACAGCCCCTCCCCAAGCGGAGTGCGATCGCGTTTCCACCAAAATCTCTCCTTGCAAAAGCGCCTTTTGCTGATTCCAGGCTAGGATTGGAGCTGAATTATTATCCTCTGAGAAAGACGGTTTAGCCATAATAGTTTAGCCACTCCTCAACCAATCAGAATACAGTTTAAGTTTGGCATTTTCATCCTTTAGGTCACAAGGTAATTGCTCTAATTTACTAACTTACAGAACCCTCTTTAAAGAATTAATAAAGTTAGTGTAAAATTTTTACTAATTTCAATCAGTATTACTGGTAAAGACCAGTTGGGTTAATTTGTCTCTATCCACTGGATATTGATTTAATTCGTTACAAGGGGCAATATAACGATTCTTGCCCCTTGTGGGATACAGGAGTTGACGGGGCGGGTTTCACCGAGAGATTCGCTTCTCACGGCTCAATCTGATAAACCTGCCCCACTCACTCAATCATTTGAGAACCGATATAACCTCAAAAATAGGGTGCGTTATGCTAATGTAACGCACCCTAATCCTTATAAGACTACCGATTTATACAGCTACAAAGAGCTTTGATTGCTTCGAGTATTTCCAGACAAGTCCATGTGGATCTTTGCTGGAACTCCAATTAGGAAAGTCGGGTTTTGACTTTCTTCGGCTGATAGTTGTGGTACTAACATTTAAGCGATCGGCAAGCGCAACAGCGGTTAGCGGTTCGTTTTTTAAGCGCTGGAACCCTTTCATCATTCGTTGATGTCCAGCACCATTTAAGGATTCGGTGCTTGCTGAATTTGAAGGAACAGAAATAGGTTCTAACCGTTGTTGTGCATCCAGTTGAATTTCAGCAACTGGCTGTTGCTTATTCTCTGGTTCAACCGCTGACGGTGCAACACCAGTTCGCGGTTTACCGTTTAATTCCTGCAAACCTTCCTCAAGCTGATGCTTTCTTGATCCATTTAAGGATTCATGGCTCTCTGAAGTTAAATCATCCGTGCTAGTGTCTAAAGACTGTTGCAAATTCAGCGGAATTTCAGGCACTGACGGTGGGTTAGTCACTTGCTCACCAGCTTCCCCAGGTTGTAAACTATAGCTGTCCTGCTCCTGAGTATCGGTATCGAGGCTTGCAGATAGCAGATTGAGAACCTCATTGTCTGCCCATAGGGGGCGTAAGCCGTTTAACCCTGCCACGATCGCAGAACCATTATTAACTAATGTGGCGGCAAGGGGAGGAATACCCGTGACGACAGCTAACGCTAATGCCCCTAAGTTGGGAATCGCAACGATGGCTGTGTTTTCATGAATGATTTGCAACGCTTGACGAGCGATCGCAATGGCTTCCGGCAACCCCCGCAGGTTATTATCCATCAGCACCACATCCGCCGTTTCCCGTGCCACATCTGAACCATTGGCGAAGGAGACAGAAACATCGGCATACGCCAAGGCAGGGGAATCATTAATTCCATCTCCCACAAACGCAACCGTCTTCCCTTGCTCGTGCAAACCCTTGACGACTTCTACCTTTTGTTCGGGAAACGCTTCAGCATGAGTATAGGCTGGCTCAATTCCCAGTTCCCCAGCAACAGCGATCGCAGTTTGCTTTTTATCTCCCGTTAACAGGTGAATTTCCATCCCTTCCACCTGCAACGCCTTCATTACCTCCCGACTTTCTGAACGTAAGGGATCGCGATAGGCGATCGCACCTTGCAATTCCCCATTACTGGCAACATAGATGACAGAATGAGTTTGACGAGCGTGTTTTTCAGGTTGCCCGTTGAGGTAAACGCCTTCCTGACGCAGAAAATATT
>JAIUYC010000599.1 GCA_020216575.1 Coleofasciculus sp. S288
TCCCGGGTTACGTATTAGTTCAAATGGTGATGGATGATGACACCTGGCAGGTTGTCAAAAACACACCAAATGTGATTAACTTTGTCGGGGCAGAACAAAAACGTCGTTACGGACGGGGGCGTGGTCATGTCAAGCCGATGCCTCTCAGTCCCGGAGAAGTCGAACGGATCTTTAAGCAAGCTCAAGAGCAAGAGCCGATTGTCAAAGTTGATATGGCAGTCGGAGACAAAATTATTGTTTTGTCAGGTCCGTTTAAAGATTTTGAAGGCGAGGTGATTGAAGTTAGCCCCGAACGGAGCAAACTAAAGGCGTTGCTCTCAATTTTTGGACGAGATACGCCAGTGGAATTGGAATTTAATCAGGTTGAAAAAACAGGCTAGAAATGGCAAAAAAAGTCGTTGCAGTGATTAAGTTGGCTCTTCCAGCAGGGAAAGCCAACCCAGCACCTCCAGTCGGTCCAGCATTGGGTCAACATGGGGTTAACATCATGGCGTTCTGCAAAGAGTACAACGCTAGAACCTCTGACCAAGCAGGAATGGTCGTGCCAGTAGAAATTTCGGTTTTTGAGGATCGCAGTTTTACGTTCATTCTCAAAACCCCCCCCGCATCCGTGTTGATTCGCAAGGCGGCTGGAATTGAAAGAGGTTCGAGTCAACCCAACAAACAAAAAGTTGGAACCATTACTCGCGCTCAGTTGCAAGAAATTGCCCAAACGAAAATGCCTGACCTCAACGCCAATGATATTGAGGCAGCCATGAAGATTGTGGAAGGCACTGCCCGTAACATGGGAGTAGCGATCGCGGATTAGTTGTTTTGTTGATAAACCAATAACCGACCGCCATTACCTCACAATCACGACCGAATTCAGTACACTTGATTAGGGGGAGAAGCTCGAAGCTTCGTCAGTGACCCCAGGAGATAGAAATGCCAAACAAGAGATCGCGCCGATTCCAGGAATTGGAAAAGAAGGTCGAACAGCGACCTTACCATCCCGTAGATGCACTCAATCTTTTAAAAGAAACAGCCACAGCAAAATTCCCCGAATCAGCAGAAGCGCATATTCGCTTGGGAATCGACCCGAAGTACACAGACCAGCAGTTGCGGACGACAGTGGTGCTGCCGAAAGGAACGGGTCAAACCGTGCGGGTTGCCGTGATTGCCAGAGGCGAAAAAGTTACGGAAGCGAGTAATTCGGGTGCTGATATCGTCGGTTCCGAGGAGTTGATCGGAGAAATCCAAAACGGGATGATGGATTTTGACCTGTTGATCGCAACGCCAGACATGATGCCTCAGGTAGCAAAATTGGGGCGTCTGTTGGGACCGCGAGGTCTGATGCCCTCACCGAAAGGCGGAACCGTAACATTTGACCTGACACAGGCGATCGCAGAATTCAAAGCTGGTAAACTAGAATTTCGGGCTGATCGCACCGGGATCGTTCACATCTTATTCGGCAAAGCATCGTTTCCTGCCGAAGACCTGTTAGTGAACCTCAAAGCCTTGCAGGAAACCATCGATCGCAACCGTCCTTCTGGAGCCAAGGGTCGCTACTGGCGTAGTATCTATGTAGCAGCGACAATGGGACCAGCGATTGAAGTCGAGGTCAACACCCTGCGCGACATGAAAGCTGGTGAAGCAGCCTAATTTGAGATTTTAGATTTAGATCCAAAATCCAAAACAGACAAGCAGGCGCTTTTCAAGAGCGTCTCGACAAATCAATAAAGGCTTGTGCCAAAGACAGCAGGTGCAAATTGCTTAATATCCTGCCGAGGTTGATGCCCGAGTATCTGCCGTGCCACCGGCTCCTAAAGTGAGTGGCATGGCGTCTAAGATACGAAGTGCAACCCCGGCATGGTGTCCGGGGTTTCGTTTTGGTCGATAGTCAGTAGTCAGTCATGAGTCGTTCGTCAAAAAACAACAAACAACTGACACCTAAAAACAAAGGAGGATTACTAAATAGCGAAAACACTAATCAACTCGCTCATCCTTGAGTTTTTCCACCTTCCTTTTTAAGCCTCTAATGAGTTCTCTAAGCACATCAGTTTTAGTTCGGTTTGTTAGCTGGCAGTACTCCTCCAAAAGTTTGGCTTCATGCTTGTCGAGTCTAAAATCCAATCGAGTCTTGTCCATTGTGATGTACGGATTTATACCGTACAATAATTCTATGGCATACAAGGCATTTCGGACAAAACTGAAGCTCGACAACAAACAGGCAACCCTAATGTCACAACACGCTGGGTATGCCAGATTTGTGTTCAACTGGGGACTGCGGATGTGGAGTGAGGCTTACAAGGCAGGATTGAAACCTTCAGTGGGTGTGCTTAAGAAGCTATTCACCAACCACGTCAAGCCGGATTATTCGTGGATGAGCTCCCTTTCATCTAAGGTGTACCAGTATGCCTTTATCAACTTAGGTGATGCCTTCAAGCGTTTCTTCAAGGGGCTAGGAAAATATCCTCGATTCAAAAAGAAAGGAAGGCATGACGGTTTCACCCTTGACAACTCAGGTGCGCCAATTAAGTTAGGAGGAGTTCAGCATAAGCTTCCCTTCCTGGGTTGGGTGAGAACTCATGAGGCTTTACCTGAGTACGTGGTGAAGAAAGTTACCATCAGCCGTCAAGCAGGTGAGTGGTATCTTAGCTTTGCCGTGGAGATACCACAAGAGAATACGCTCAAAAGCCGTCGAACAATCGGTGTGGACTTGGGGATCAGCGCCCTAGCTACCTGTTCAGACGGTACGACCTTTGCCAATCCCAAGGCTTACCGGAAAGCAACCAAGAAGCTGGCACGGTTGCAGCGACATCTCAGCCGTAAGGTGAAAGGGTCAAACAACTACCAGAAATGCCAACTCAAGGTGCAACGCCTGCATCGAAGGGTATCGAGCATTCGACAAGACGCCCTACACAAAATCACAACACATTTAGCCAAGAACCACGGCTGTATTGTGATTGAGAATTTGAATGTTGCAGGGATGCTAAAAAACCACTGCCTTGCTGGTTCAATCGCTGATGCGGGGTTTGGAGAGTTCAGACGACAACTGGAGTACAAAACTCAGCGCTATGGGTCAGAACTTGTGGTTGCCGATAGGTTCTTTCCATCCAGCCAGCTTTGTTCGGATTGTGGGCATCAGCAAAAGATGCCTTTAAACAAACGCACTTTCGAGTGCGAAAAATGCGGTACTCTCAAAGACCGGGACTTGAATGCAAGCCTCAATCTTGAACGGTATCCAGACGCTCCTAGCGTCGAAGAGAGCTTCACTATCGGTCGGCTTGACCGATAACACTTGTGGAGGGGGTGCTGCCGACAGTCCCCAAAGAAGCAAGAAGTAAACGCCAGATGCTTAGAGATAAGCGTTTTGGATAGGTTTTATGGAGCAGGTGAGAGAAGGATGAGTAGAACCCTTGAAAACAAACAGGAAGTGGTTGCCGAACTCAAGCAATCCTTGAGTGAGTCCCAGCTAGCAATTGTTATCGACTACAAAGGACTGACGGTTGCTGAAATTACGGACTTGCGGAACCGTCTGCGTTCAACTGGCAGCGTATGTAAAGTGACCAAGAACACGCTGATGCGGCGTGCGATTGATGGCGATAACAACTGGCAACCCATGACGGAATTCCTCACTGGTTCTTCCGCCATCATGCTGGTCAAAGATGATCTGAGTGGTGCAATTAAAGCTTACCAGGACTTCCAGAAAGCGACGAAGAAGACAGAACTTCGTGGCGGCGTGATGGAAGGCCGCGCCTTGAATCAAGACCAAGTCAAGGCCATTGGTGACTTGCCCTCGAAGGAACAGCTTATGGCTCAAATCGCTGGTGCGCTTAACGCCCTGGCCACCAAAATTGCTGTGGGAATCAACGAAGTTCCGGCTTCGCTGGCTCGAGGTCTCCAAGCCTACGCCGAGAAAGACGAAAGTGGCGCACCAAGCGACACTGCTGCTTAGACAAATTCCCCAAGGGAATAGAAGTCTCATGTCCACGTTCCAACTATTAATTTCAAAGGAGTTTATCGATGTCTGCTGCAACTGACGAAATTCTTGAAAAACTAAAATCACTGACCTTGCTGGAAGCTTCTGAATTGGTGAAGCAGATTGAAGACGCCTTCGGTGTCAGTGCTGCTGCTCCTGCTGGTGGCATGATGATGATGGCTCCGGCTGGTGGTGCAGCCG
>JAIUYC010000600.1 GCA_020216575.1 Coleofasciculus sp. S288
CCTGGCGACTGCGGTGTTCAAACCGCAGTTTCACCCCCACACTGCGGAAGGGTTCGGCATACAAAACCCCAGGTAGATGAGCAACTTCGTAACGAGCACGGGCGGGTCGAGGTTCATTAAATACCAGCGTGACATCATCCCGTTGCACAATGTAAAACTGTACCTGAATCAGATACTGAATTGCATCAAAGGAATAACGACCAAGGAGCAAAATCGCAACGGCAACAGTAATCCCCAGAATCGATAAACTGGATTGGACAGGTTTACGCTCCAGGTTACGCAGAATAATCCGCATCACCGGAGACAACCAGGATTGCAAGCCTAATCGTTCCATCAGCGTTGCCCGAAACTGAGGTGGAGGTTCCGGACGCATGGCTTCGGCAGGGGGAAGCGAGACGGCTTTCCCTACTGCCATAAATGCCCCCAAGATAGCCGCACCGCCACTGATAGTAATGGCAGTCAAAATTAAAGTCGGACTCGTGGCGTAACGCACCACGGGAAATTGATAAAAGTAAGTATAAACCCCAGTGAGCAAGACTCCCAACCATAGCCCCAAACCTGTTCCGATCGCACCTCCCACCCCCACAATCAGCAAGACAAATTTCAAAAAATGCCAGCCGATTGCCCCATTACTATACCCAAATGCCTTGAGTACTGCGATCTGATCGCGTTGCGTACTAATTAAACGCGACAACAGGATATGCAACAAAAAAGCACCAATCCCCAAAAATAGGGACGGCATAATCGTGGCACTGGCTCGCAATTGGGCAATATCATCGGACAGGAAGCGATTAGAAACTTGGTCTTTTTGGGGATATGCACCCCAACCCCCATAGGGTTTGAGCAATTGGTCTAAGCGAAAAATCACCTCATCGGGCTGGGTTCCGGGTGTCAGGGACAGCGCCACATCATTAAAGGCACCATCCATGTTGAATGCAGTACCCAAAGCCTCCCGTCCCATCCAAAATACGCCAAAGTTTTGATTATCGGGAAAAAAATCTCCAGGTCGAATTTCATAGACATATTCCGGTGATAAAGCGAAACCCACTAACCGCAGTTTCTGCCAGCGTCCATTAATCACCGCACCTAGAGTATCACCCAATTGCAACTGATTTTCTTTGGCAAAGGCTTCACTGACGAGAACTTCATCCGGTCGTCCCGCTTCGATGTAACGCCCTTTGCGGATGAAAATATCATTGAGCATCGGAGTCTGCCGTTCTGGAATGGAGACTAAGCGACCAGTCCCCGGTGCTTTGCGTCCTGGTATATTCAGAGTGACATCCACTACCACCCGTGTCCGTACCTGGGCGACTCCCGGAATCGCTTGAATTTGCTCTACCAGAGAATTAGGTGCTCGTTTGAGGGAGGCAAACACCTCGGCAAATCGATACTCTTCGTAATAGGTAGATTGGGACAATTGCAGCGATTCATAGGCACTCTGCATCGAAACAAAGCTAGCAATACCGCAGGCGACTACCAATGCGATCGCTAAAATCTGTCCCCACCACTGGCGCAAATCTCGTAATAGTTTGCGATCGAGAGACTTCATTATGAACACCTCGAACGTGGAAACTCAGCAGATGAGAGCGCTGAGAGGAAAAAGTTGAGCGATATGGCTCTAAGCAGATTATGGGCGTAGCTTTAAGAAGTCGTCTGAAGTCAGCTAACCTGGGACTGCAATCATGGGGCGCGATCGCTTTCAGATGGACACACTTAATTCTACCCGTCCCTTGAAGCGATGAGCATCCTTACTCCGTGAGCTTTTGGATTGGAGAGAAGGACTTTACGGAACCGGATGCCGTAGCCACCTTCCGAATTCAGAGTTTGCGGTAACAACTTAGGGATAGCGGTATTTAGCAATTGTCTGTTTCCAAAACGCCTGTACTATCAACAGTTCCAGTAACTTTTTGGGCGATCACAAGTAATCAAGAATGCTGCCATCTCGGATCGCCCAGCCCTTAAAATTGAGATGATACATCCTTCTCAAACGCCTATGACTTGGAATATCGAAGAAGCACAACAGCAATTTCCTGAAGTGATTAACGCCGCCAAGCGAGAACCTCAACTTATTTATCAACACGATCACCTGGTTGCCGCTGTCGTTAAAGCAGATCTGTTTCAAGAATTTCTGGCATGGCAACACCAACACCATCCTTCCCTAGCAGACACCTTTACTGAGTTGCGCCAGCTTTGCATTGAAGAAGACTACACCTTCGAGATTCCCTCACGTCAAGATCGCCCCAATCCCTTTGCAGAAAGTCTGGCATGACTTTCCTTTGTGATACCAACATCATTAGCGAACTTACCAGACCTCAGCCCAATCCAGGTGTCATTGCTTGGAGTTCAAATGTTACAGCGATCGCATTGAGTGTCATTACCCTCGAAGAAATCGCCTACGGACTCAGTGCCAAGCCTAATGCTCGAATTCAAGCCTGGTTTCAAAACTTCCTCACCACTTCCTGCCAAATCCTTCCCATTACGCCTGACATTGCCCGACGCTCAGGTGAGCTACGAGGAAATTTTAGAGTGCAAGGAATCACGCGATCGCAAGCAGATATGCTGATTGCAGCTACCGCTCACATTCACCAACTGACACTGGTCACACGTAATGCTCGTGATTTTGAAGGCTGCGAGATTGCCCTGCTAAATCCATTCAATGAAGCTTAAAGCAGTTGTAACACTGGATTCGCTATCCTCTAAAAATGCTTCCTCTGACACAATCAATCACAATCCGTCCATTCCAAGCGGGAGACGCACAGGTATGCGAACGGATTTTGCGATCGCACTCTGTTCAATTAAATTTGTCAATCTATCTACCACTCCAACTCAGCCGGAGATAACTTTGTTTCATTAGGTTGAATGCGAGTAATCTCACCACTCCGCATCATAATCACCCGATCCGCCATTCCGGCAATTCCCGCATTATGGGTAATCACGGCGGTAGCAGTGCCAAATTCTCGATTCACTTGTGCCAATGCCTCTAGCACTAACTTCCCCGTTTGATAGTCCAGTGCCCCCGTTGGTTCGTCGCACAGCAACACTTCTGGACGCTTGGCAATGGCACGAGCGATCGCGACTCGTTGTTGTTCACCCCCCGACATCTGCGCCGGAAAGTGATCTAAGCGATCGCTTAATCCCACTAACTCCAACGCCGCTTCCGGGCGCATGGGATGACGAGCAATCTCCGTCACCAGTGCTACATTCTCGCGGGCAGTAAGGCTAGGAATCAAATTATAGAACTGAAAAATAAAGCCCACACAATCTCGACGAAAGCGGGTGAGTTCAGCATCATTGGCATAGGTTAAATCCCGTTGCCGAAAAAAAAGATGACCACTTGAAGGTAGATCCAGCCCTCCCAAGATATTCAGCAGCGTTGACTTACCGCTCCCTGAAGGGCCTAAAATCACAACAAACTCGCCTTCGTAGAGGTCTAGGTCAAGCGATCGCAGCGCATGAACCTGGACTTCCCCCATGTGATATACCTTGGTGATGTCATGCCCATGAAAAACAACGCTCGGTGGTGCAGCCGTATCAGGATGGAGCTTATGAATCGGCATGATTCCGACCTGACTCTCTACTCCTTCATCCTAGGAGGGAATGGCTAGGAACTTGTAAGAATATTCATGGTTTTAATGCCGACTTTCAAGTAAACGCGAGGTGTATTCTGCATTTAACGAAGTATTGCTAATCCCTCCATTCCTGATACAAGAGAAACGTTACGTAAAGATTCTTAACATCATTTCTCATCAAATCAGTTTAATCTATGGCCTTAGCAGTCTCTCACTCTTTTGTAAGAAACGATACAACACACGTTAACGTTAGGGGACAGGAAAGTTAGGAATGAGTAGCAATTTAGCCAGTAAGTTGCGTGAGGGCACCAAAAAAGCCCACACCATGGCGGAGAATGTCGGGTTTGTTAAATGCTTTTTAAAAGGGGTCGTTGAGAAAAACTCTTACCGGAAGCTAGTATCAAACCTCTACTTCGTCTACTCGGCGATGGAAGAAGAAATGGAACGCCAGCGGGAGCATCCTATTGTTTCAAAAATCTATTTCAAACAGCTCAACCGCAAAAAAGCTCTAGAGCAGGACTTGGGATTCTACTATGGTGCTAACTGGCGTGAGCAAGTGGCTCCTTCACCAGCCGCTCAAGCCTATATTGAG
>JAIUYC010000601.1 GCA_020216575.1 Coleofasciculus sp. S288
AATCGTAATTAGCGGTCCGGGTGGTAGCTGATGTAATGATGACGCCCAGGGGAAAAATCCTGGCATTGCAGGTCAGTGGCTGGCTGGTACTTATCGAGTCTGGGTGGGTTCTTATGACAAAGACGCTTATCACCCCTACGTGATTAGACTTAGCGAAGTTCAGCTACTCAACCCTGGTCCTTTTCGGCGTTAACCAAGCCCCTTGGGGGTAGGTAGTAGGTAAGCTCCTATGCAGCTAATTTACCTCCAAAGCTTTAATCACCCACTTTCTATCATTAGCTACTGACTGAAAAATCTCAATGCACCTAAGCTTTAGCTTTTCATTTTTTGGCAAACACTCTTTTTCGTCGGCAAAACACGGTTTTCCACCACAAGTACGGGAGAGCCAAAAATCCTCTTTTGCCAACAATTTATATAAAGGCCTAAAAAAGTTTCGTTGTTGATTTTGTAAATCTACAGACAATAACTTTCTTAAATAGGTACAACAGAGACAGCACCTGTAATAGTTGATTGTTCCCCAGTCACTACGGTTACGAAGCAAGAGAGGTCAAACGTGAAACTATATAGAAAAATGGCAGCAATGCCAACTGGGGCTGCCTTGAATTTAGATACAATAGAAAACTCTATAATTCCCGATCAATCTCCCTCTATCACAACCTACGATTTTTTTATAGATGTCGAAGATGGTTTTTTGACAGGTCATTGGAAAGGTTTTTTTAGCTGTGATCGCTCGATTTTAACGGGAATCAGTACGGAAGAGATAGGAGTGACAGAATTCCAATTAAAAGTCGAGCAGCGACATTTTGATGGGCGTGGAGCAGCCAGCGTATTTTTAGAAGGTGGCGATTTAATCGGATTGAATTGGAGAGAAAGTTGGGAATTTTCCAAAAGGAGTGGAGACTTTATAATTCGATTTCTAGAGTTGTGGAGTATTTTTGACTTTAGATTTTTATGTACGCGAGAAGTTAGACGGGAACGTCTGAAGACAGGTGAGTTGGTGGACTTCTTAGAAGACGGATCTTCCTATGGTTTAGTCCGGTATGAGAAACACCAAGGGAGCGCTGATTTTCGCTCCGGATATCGCCGCCGAGTGGGCTTCTGAGAAGGAAAGGAAAAAGGAAAAGAAGTGAAGTATCTTTTTTCCTGTTTGTGGAGTGGAGGCTCTCAACCCTGATTCATACCATTTGACTTTAAGTTTGCTACAGCAAGGCAAAATAACATAATCTCAAGGTTGATACCAAGCGTTGAAACCATGTCCTACAAAGACTTCAGCATCAGCAAGCTCAAAAGCCTGTTCAACCTCCGCTTGATTGAACAGGCAGAACCTGTCATTTCAAAAATAGCCGTAACTCCGAGTGCCTACATCGAGGAAACTCTGAAGCGTAATTTTCGCATTGCTCAAAGTGTCAGCACTGAGAAGATCCGCTCTGAGCTAATGATTGCTCCCATTCTGATGGAGTTGGTGATTTTGATGGATCACCGAATCAGCCTATTTTCTGGCAATGACTTTAGCGTAGACTCTAGGGTTGGTTTGAACGGTTGGGTAGATTTCTTAATCAGCCTGTCTCCAGAGCAACTGGAGATTGAAGCCCCGGTTGCCGTTGTTGTGGAAGCTAAGAAAGAAGAGATAAACGTTGGCATTCCTCAATGTATTGCCACGATGGTTGCAGCCGACCTGTTCAACAAAGCGCGAGAAAATGCGATTAGTCCGGTGTACGGTACTGTTACTACTGGAACGTTTTGGCGATTCCTCGCTTTAGAAGGCAATACGGTGACGATTGACTTTAATGACTACTACATCTCGCCTGTCGAAAACATTCTCGGTATTTTAGTCAGTATGGTGAACAGGCAGGCTGCCGGATTAAGTGCATGATTGCTTCTGTCAGGGGATGCGATCGCTCCCTTTTTACCATAATCGTTTGGTCAATGAAAGCGATCGCTCGTTTCTGTCCCTAATGCGGGATACAAGTTACAACGTTTTCAGATACTCAATCAGTGCTTTTTTATCCTCACTCGGTAGTTCGGTACCATAGACATGTCCCTGATTGCTATTGCCCTGAACGCTGGTATCGTATTTAAAACCGACTTTCTCGGCTTGGGTTCCATCAGAGACAAAACCAACTTTTTCCGTATCGTAGACATCGTATCCCCGATAGAATACCGAGGGACGCTTCTCTGGATTCTCTAGGAGGTCTTGCAACGACGGTATCGAGCCATTGTGCAGGTAAGGTGCTCTTGCCCAAACTCCATCCAGTGCTAAAGCTACGTATCCATCGGAGGCGCGGAAGTTGTTGAAATCCCAAGTATAGTTCGCTGCATACTCATTGAACGCATCAGCGGCTTCCTGAGTCCAATGATCTGTGCGGTTGCGGTCGGTTCCAACTTCCACAGCAGGGATGACTTGTCCCGTTCTGGGTTGACCAAACGCATGGCAGGTGGCACATTCGTTAGTAAAAATCTTTTGTCCTTGGGACGCAAGCGTGCGATCGATATCAAACGGGTATTTAGGCGGTGGGAGTTCCATCAACCAATCTTGAATTCGTTGCAGACTTTCTAAGTCAATTGAGTCTCGACTAGCACCCGTGGCAAGTGCGCCAGCCAAGGCTGATTCGACTAATGTCGTGTTCAATCCATCGGTATGGCGTAAGAACCCTTCATGAGCCTTTTGATTCCAAAGCGCCATCACGTCAGTAGTCCCAATCGAACCATCATCAGCAAGCTTTAAGACCCTTAACTTAAAAGGGTTCATATCCGTTCGACCCGGTCCCCAGTCGGGTCTACCATTCATCCAGGTATAAGTCTCCTCTTGCTTCAGGAGGGCTTTCTTGGTAACGGGAATGATGATGAAGCGATAAAGGAGTCTATCAAACAAGGAAAGGTCATAGTTGTACTTAATTTCGTCCAGAATAGTATCGGCTGTAAATCTTGGATCGTTTGCAGCGTCGAACAGGAACCGCACATAAGCTTGACCGTTAAAGCGCGTGGTTGGCGCAGCCAGAATAAACGTGGGCTTGTCTTTCGGGTCTGTTCTGACAGTCCCCGTATGACAAACCGCACAATTGACACCGACACGAGGAAAGCCAATGGTCTTTTTTGTAAAGCCAATCGGCAGTTCTTTCCCCTCTTCCCATACCGCACCCAAGGAAGCATAGCCACCTGGTCCGGGGAGTTTATCTGGAAATACTCTCGGCAGTACCATCCAAATCCAATAGGGAACACCCTCTGGCTTTTCTGCCCCAATTGAACCGTATTTCCAGTGTTCTTCTGGGGATTCATAATACGTGGGAACTTCTCGGAAAAAGTTGTACCATCCCACATACCCTACAACCCCAACGAGTAGCAGAATTATGACAACAACGGTGGCGATAATTCTGCCAAATTTTGGTTTAATGGCTTCCATTGAATTCTACGTCTCCTTGCGGCACAAAATAATTCCTAATGACGCCCTTCAAAGCGTTTTCAGGTACTCAACCAGGGCATCTTTTTCATCGGGAGCGAGTTCAGTTCCGTACAAATGACCGTTGTTGCTGTTGCCGGGGATGGTGGTGTCGTATTTGAAATAGTGCTTGTTCCCTTCCTCGGCTACATCAGAGACAAAGCCAACTTTGTTGCGATCGAAAACGTCATAGCCACGATAGAATGCTTGGGGACGTTCTGTTGGCACGTTGAGCAAGTCTCGCAGAGTGGGTACTGAGCCATTGTGCAGATAGGGCGATCGCAACCAGATTCCATCCAGAGGCATGTTGGCATAGCCATTCGTCTTGCGGAAATGTTTGAACCGCCACGGATAGCCTGCAAACAGCGTATTCTGATTTCCTAGCAGGTCATAGGTGTAGGAATCCAAACGGTGAGGGTCAGTACCAATTTCTTGAATGGGTGTTACCTTGCCGACCTTTTCACCACCAAAAGCGTGACAACTAGCACAGTTGTTTTCATAAATGCGCTTGCCAACTGCCGCTTTACCCTCCTCAATTTCATAGGGATAAGGCGGAGGAGGGAGTTCCCAAAGCCAATCTTCAATTCGCTTAATCCGCTCCAAATCTACAGTAGTTGGCGTTACTCCTGCACCCAAAGCAGCACTCAAGTTGCGTTCATGTACGGAGGTGTTATCGCCATCCCAGTGCAGTTGCAACCCTTCACGGGGTTGTTGATTCCAG
>JAIUYC010000602.1 GCA_020216575.1 Coleofasciculus sp. S288
ACCAACCCAAGAATTCTAGTAATTCTTCAGAGTCAGCAGGACTTTCACAAGAACTCTGGGAATTAATGAAAACTTTGTCGCTTCAGACAGGTTTCCTAGTGCGCCGTCGTTTCCTCAATGAAACTTTGCGTCGAGTGGTGCGCTTACATCTGTATCAATTATACGATTGGCTGCACGATCTAATACAGCAAAACACCAATGACATTAAATTACAAAATGCTGTTGGTATGAGTTTGGCATCTGCTTACCGGGTCAATCCTCAATTAGTCAGAGGAATACTTGATTATTGGCAGAAGGAGTGTGAAAAATATCGCCCAGTCCCAGTTGACAAAGAAATAGTAACTCCCTATGAGGGCTTGCTAGCAACTATCGCACGAACCTATGGAAAAATTAAGTGCGATCAACATCTCACACAACAAGAAATAATTGAACACTTGGATTTAATGTATATAGCGGAGAAGCATCCTTTTGTTTGCACAGCTATTCGCCAGTCCCTGAAAGAACAAGGAAAAGAGGATGAAGTAGAATGCGAAAACTTGGCAAACTTATACAGTACCAATGATATTTCGCCTCAACCTATACCTACTGATAGCGATTCACAAGGTTTATACAATAGAAGTTCACAAGGTTTATACATTAGCCTGATAGTACCTTGGCTGGCAATAGCTCTTACTGGGGTCTACTATATAGTATTTAAGAGAAATTACTACAGCAAGCTTATTCAGGAAAGGCTTTACTATAAACGGGTAATATCGGGCATATTACCAGAAGCTCTAGAGAATAATTCCTCTAATTTGCTTGAAAATAAGTTTCAGACTGAAAATCCTGCAAAAATAAAGATTATTTCACATTTGTTAAAAGTTTCAGTTTGGTTAGCCAGAAATCCTCGCTTGGTAATCGGGACTTTGATTTTTCTAAGTGCAGCATCTGTTTTGCTATAGCGAACAGATTTGACTTGTTAAGTATAAGCTCGCTCGAAAAGAGAATAGGGAACAGGCAAGAGGTAATAGGGAAGGGCATACCGCTTTCTTTTTTTTGTAGAAAAACCTCCATTCCGTTTTCACGAATCAAATTGCATCGCTATATGAGGTTAATCATAAATGTGATCGCCTTTTTTTCAACTTACCTGACAGCAGAATTAAAGGATTCTTCAACACATTCAATAGACCTTTCAGACTCATCGCCAGTGGGTTCCTCTTGAGAACGTCCATCTAAAATTTCTGGCATCACAGCACGCACATTGAGGAGTTCACCTTCACTAGCAATAGGACTGCAAACCAGCATCGAGGACTCGTCTCGTTGTAATTCCACTAATCTGGCAGCATCACTAACCGTGCTATCAAAGGAACTGACTGTAGAGCTAAATTGATTGTCCCGTAGCAGGACGATAACCGATGGCGCTCGTTCAGCACCAAGTCCAATAATTCCTTGAGTTCCACTCCCCGTCCCGTCAAAATTCCCGACTGCAAACGATGTGTCTTCCAGCAACCTGATTGTAATTAAGGGTTCGCCACTGCCTTGTACAATTGGGTCTTGTTGTTCAAATTGCAGAACAAATTGACCCGTCCCCACACTGCGAGCGGGTCTATTATTAGCAGCAGCATCAACGTTTCTCGGATAAGCATACAGATTAATTGGAGTCGTTTGAGTCACTCCATTAATGATGACTCGATTCCCATTAATATCACTCTCAATTTCGCTGACGGGGTCAGTGGCGATGAAACGAGCAGCTTCAATAGTAATTGAACTATCAGTGGTTTTGTTCGTTTGTCCAGCCCGAATTAATCCCCTCAGTTGAACCGTCCCTCTTCTAGCCGTCAACATTACATCACTTCCCGTTCCTGAATTCGGAAGTACAGCGGAATTAGAGCCAGCCTCACTGGAAATTGAACCTGTTGTAATGTTGCCATTTCGGCTAGAGAGCGTTACATTCTTACCAAAGATTCGCTGCACATTGATGTCATTCCTAGCCGATAACGTTACATCTCCCGACGCATCTGAGAAGCGAAAATCATCCGCACTACCAAATCGACCCCCTCCTTGAAACGTAGAGGTTGTGCCAAATGTGGATAGGGTTCCAACCGTAATCGTTTCCCCCGAAATCGTGATATCTCTACCCTCAGCACGGATGGTATCTCCGACATTCATGGAGAAACTACCGCCTGCTACAAATGCGATCACACCTGTACCACTAGCAAATGTTAACTCATTATCCGCTAAATCCTCGATCATGATCGCATCAGATGCTTCCAGGCGAACGTTAGCATTGCTAGCTAGAGCTTCCAATGCCGTCTCAGAGAGGGTGAATGTTGCATTAGAACTATCTCCCACGAGGATTTGACTGTCTCCTGTAACTTCACCATCATTTGCCCCCTGATTCCCATCTACAATCGTGATATTAGTTGGATCGAGCAACAAGTTACCGACACTTCCCTTGGTCACCCTTAGCTCAACTGCCCCTCTGAAAGTCAAGTCTTCCTTGCCAGAAACTTCAACAAAACCGCCATTGCCGGAATTGAAACCCCCACGGGCGTTAATTTGACCGTAAAATTCGGTAGTATTATCAGACCAGACAATAACTTGACCCCCATCCCCATCGGTTAGGGCATTGGCATGAATAAGCGAATTTTCGCTGATATAGGTTTGTAAGGCATGCGGTGCTGTTCCCTCACCTCTGTAAGCGCCCCCAATTCTCACCCTGCCGCCGCCATTCATCCCGGACGCTCCAATAGTAGCCTCTATCAGCCCAATGCGATCGCCAAAAATATCGATAGTCCCACCCTTACCCCCAATATTGCGATCGGAAGTATCCAATGTACCAGACGCAATGACAGTCCCGGGTTGATTAGAGACAGTAATGCCAGAACCCGTAAGTTTAACCAAGCCATCCTCAACTACTACTCCAGTGGCATGATTGGCAGGACTAGCAAGCAGTTGGGGCAACGAGAACGAGGTGAAAGGTTGGGGTTGAGCGTTGAGTGCCGTCTTAATCTCCACTGGCAAATCGAGACTCAACAGACTGTCTTCTTGGCTGATACGAACTAATTTCTCTTCGGGTATCGCCGCAATCGTAATCGTTCCCCCTGGTGCAGACAATCTCCCGGTATTAATGACGGTGCCGCCGACTAACGTGATACTTTCCCCAGGGGATACAACCAAATTGCCAGCGTTGATAATTGAACCCAGTTGAGGCGAGGTAAACGCCAAACTGCTAGGGGTATCAACTAAGGATGCATAGTTATTATCTGCGATCGCCTTAAACCAATCTTCCCCAATCTGAATCCCGTTGGCTGTCGTCGCTGTAAACGAAGCTGGCACATTGAGCCTAGCATTAGATCCAAAAATTATTCCAGCAGGATTCATGAGGAAGAGATTAGACGTCCCACCCGTAACTTGAATGAGACCATCAATAAAAGACGAGTGTCCACCCACAACCCGACTCAATATATTTTGAATTTGTGGGTTAGACAAAAAGTTAGCAATTTGACCTCGCTCCAATCCAAATTGTTCAAAGCTGTGAAAGAGATTGGCTCCAGCTTGAGTACCGCCTGTAATATCAAATTGGTCAGGATTACCACTCGGTGAGGTAATCTTCGTACCCGTCCCATCCGCAGCAGGAGTAATCGGCTGGGCTTGAATTCCCTTGGCTCTAAACATCACTGCCAGAATCATCAAAACCGATATCTCTCCGACTCTATTCACCTGTTTTCTCCGCTGCTGGTTAGATTAGGTGGGTGTTAATTAGTATTGCGTTACATGTGAAACGTTCTTGGATTAGGGAATAGAGCGTCCTAACATCAGTTTCCGATTTTCCCTTCCCAAAAACTTGGATTGATTTGTAGCAGGCGTATAGTGAGTTGGTCTAATCGCCTTGAAGTTGCACCTTTTGCGACCCAAAATCCTCAGTTTTCCCTTAGTTCGCGTCGGCGGACTAGCCTAGCCTTCGGCAACGGCTTCGCCGAACGGCAAGCCGCTTCGCGTCTACGTTTATATAGCCGCGATTTCTAATTGCCAGGGCGTGGGGCAAAATTTGAGATAACCAATAGCTTACTATAGCTCACCCTCTAGTGCAGGTTCAGGAGATATTTTCTACTCAACACACTTTTCCCACCTGAAACTACCCACTTTTTCCCACTGCTTACCCACAGTC
>JAIUYC010000603.1 GCA_020216575.1 Coleofasciculus sp. S288
AGGGCTAATTGTACTGCTGCAAATTTGGGGGCTTGATGTGCGCTCCTTGGCCATTCTTGCCAGTGTCCTCGGTGTTGGGATTGGGTTTGGCGTGCAGAACATAACCAACAACCTGATCAGTGGCTTGATTATCACGCTGGAGCGCCCTATTCAAGTGGGGGATTTTGTCAAGGTGGGGGAACTCGTTGGGACTGTAGAGCGAATTGGTGCCCGCAGCACCGAGATTCGTACCCTTGACCAAGTCGCAATTATTGTACCCAATTCCCGCTTTTTGGAGACTGAGGTCATTAATTGGAGTCATGGCGATCCGGTATCCCGCCTGAAGCTGACAGTACCCGTTGCCTACGGTTCTGATATTAAGAAAGTTCAGGCAGCGCTTTTGGAAGCCGCAAAGAATCATCCAGAGGTGTTAGTCAGACCGCAACCCCAGGTTTGGTTCCAGGGATTTGGGGATTGTGCGCTCAACTTTGACCTCTTGGTCTGGACAGGGGAGCCTCACAAGCAGTATCGCGTTAAGAGTGACCTCTACTACCGCATTGAAGCAAGCTTGCGCCGCTATGGTATTGAAGTCCCGTTTCCCCAGCGCGACTTGCATGTGCGATCGCCTCAGCTGGAGGAGTTACTCACTACTTTACTTCAAAAGAATGCACCCATGCGTTCGGAAAATAGAGAGGCTCCGATAAAACGGCTCTATTCTCCTAACGGAAATTCGGAATGTTTGCAAAATGCAGCAGGAGCTCCCTCAGAAGACTCCATTTATGAGGTAGCCACTTCTGAGTCTGGAGAGGAGCTGACAGCGGCGGAGGTTGAGGAATTGGTGGCAGCGATGCGGGGAGAGGGCGGGCTTGCGATCGCCGACCGCCGCTATCGCTTAAATCTCTATCCTGCCTGCTTCATCGGCTCAGAAGCGGTGGAATGGCTCGTGCACAAGCGGAATTGTACGCGAGAAGAAGCCATCGATTTGGGACAACTCCTGGTTGATTGGGGAATTATCCATCACGTTCTTGATGAACATCCGTTCCGAGATGGTTACTTTTTTTACCGTTTCTATGCCGATGAACAGTGATAGACTTTGATTCAATCGCTAGGGACATTAGCGATCGCCTCCTCATTTCCTGTTCCTAAGACGTGAGCTGCATCTGTTGAGGTTGCTCCTGCTCATCCAACGATTGCTTCGCTGCACTTGACGGCTGACAGTCAAAGATCACCTCGAAGGAAGCATTGGGAATCTGTTGGCGCAAAAACTTCAAGTGACCATCGGCATCTGACCGACTGCGGAAACGACTGATGCTAATCCGTTCCATATTTGGAAAAATACGAACAATTGCCCAAGGATTGAGACGTTCTCTGTAGTTCATAGCGGTTGCTCGAATCAATTATGATAAGACACTAAACAATAGCAGACATTAAATGAGGCACTAGGTGGCAGAGAGTCTGCAAGTGCCTACTTAGGGTTTGTGCTATTACCTAGAGATCAGTTTGAGAGAAATAATATTTATTTGTCAAGAAATTTCTAGAAATTAATTTTGACTATGAAGCGGAATGAACTAGGAACCGAGTCTGAATCTGAATTAAAAAGGCTAAGAGAGCAGGCCGGATTGTCGCAAGAGGCACTTGCCCGACTGATTGGCGTCACGGCGAAGACAGTGAGTAATTGGGAAAGAGGGGTAACTCCGGCAAATTTGACGATTCCTCAAGTTAAGGCGCTGTGCGATGCTTTGGGCGTGACGCTCAATGACTTACCCAACCACCTCGGACCCATGCAAATTGAGGAATAAGGGGGGAACGGCGAGTACAGTCCTAAAGTAGAGAGCGATCGCTTCTGTTTCACGGTTTGCAGAGGTTAAATTGGAACTGCGATCGCACAAAGAGCTTCATAGAATTTTATCCCGCTCCGAAACTCAGTCTACTGGATATGTATCTTAGAGATACTCCTATGCCTGGAGGAAAATAGCTGCATCAAAGCGTTGAACAGGTGAGTTTCTCATGAAAACAATCTTGATTTTGGCAGCGAATCCAAAAGACACGACACAACTGCGCCTAGATGAGGAAGTGCGTGAAATTGATGGGGTACTGCGGCGTGCTAGAAGACGGGATGAATTTGATATTAAGCAGCAGTGGGCTGTACGGTCTAGAGATGTTCAGGCAGCGATGTTAGACTTCAGTCCGCAAATCGTTCATTTCTCTGGGCATGGTGCGGGAGATGAAGGATTAGCTTTGGAAGATGGGACGGGAAAAGTTAAGTTTGTGGATGCGGAAGCGTTGGCAGGATTGTTTAAGTTATTTGCCAAGCAGGTGGAATGCGTCATTCTCAATGCTTGCTATTCTGAGGTTCAGGCAGATGCGATCGCTCGACATATCAATTATGTCATTGGCATGAACCAGCCGATTGGCGACAAAGCAGCGATCGAATTTGCTGTGGGGTTTTACAACGCTCTAGGTGCGGGGCGATCTTATGAGGATGCTTATGAATTTGGTTGTAATGCCATTCAGATGGCAGGAATTTTGGAGTACCAGACTCCTGTTCTGAGGACAAGCCCCAATTTAAATTCCTCCCGTGTCAAACTGGATTTAGAAGCCGAGGTTAGCTCCGAGAAAGCGCCTAGTCGCCTGAGTAATGGACAACGCCAACGGTTAGAACAAGAACGGGATGAACTACAGGAACAGTACGAACTCTTGAGCGAGGAAATCCAGCATCTACGCAAGCAAGAGAGAACGGACGACCTCAGCCCTAGAGAACGCTTTCGGGTGATAAAACAAATCGAGGAAGTCGAGGCAGAACGGGATAAACTCAGCGAGCAAATTGAGAACTTAGAAAACAAGCTTCAGTAAGGGTAATCATTTCCCAGGTAAATAACTGACGAATGCCTCTCGATCAACATCTTCAGCGCAAACGTGATGAGCTTCAGGAACAATACGAGTTCCTCTGTGAAAAAATTCAGTCCCTAAACAAGTCAAAGATAATCGAGGATCTTAGCCCTGGAGAACGTTTTAGGCTGAAAAAGCAAATTGAGGAAGAGGAAGCAAATCGTGAGAAAGTCGAGCAACAGCTTGATAAAGTCAAGAAACAGCTTGAGGAACTTGATAAAACTGCAAGCAGCGAGAGTTTGTATCGTACTTTGATCAAGCTAGGTTATCGGCAGCAAGTTCGGGTATTCCGTCAATTAATCGAAGCTGAATCTGTTGCTTGTTTCTTAATTCATGGTTCGCCGGAGTATGGACAACGTTGGTTATTAAATCGGCTTGTGGTTCAGTACGTTCCTTACTGTATGACGGGTAAGGTCGTAAAAGTTGACTTGGGTCGTAGAGTACGCAGAAGCGATGTTAGTGCATTATGGCGCGAACTGGGTGGTCGTGTTGGGTTGCGGGAGAGACAGCCCTCACCGTCAGACATTGCTGAACGAGTTTATCAGTGGTGGCGGACACAGAATGTACTCTTGGTTTTTCATGATGCAGATTGTATGCCTGAACCAGCCTTGTGTGAGCTGCTTCACAACTTCTGGTTACCATTAGCAAATAAAGCACGAAACTCCCTATCTCAGGCCAGTAAATTTAAGTTGTTAATGTTTTTGGTTGACTATGAAGGATGTGTAGGAGATTGGACGACTCCTTTTGCTGAAAAACTAGATTCAACGAGGGAACCCCACACTCCTATCAGAACACCCAGAATTACTGAATTTTCTAATAATGAGTTAATGAATTGGATTGAAGACGAGTATGATAAGCTGCCTTTTGAGCTTACCCATAAAGTTGATAGTACAGTTCAAACAATCTTGGACAACAGTGATAACGGTATTCCAGAGCGTGCCTTGTATGAAATTTGCGATCGCTGCAGCTGCAATTGGTACGAGGAGTCCGAGAAATGGCTAAAACTGTGAGTAATCAGCCGCTAGAATACACAGGCAAGATGCAGCCTAAACTGGGAGAACGAGATGGGAAAACAGGGCAACTTTTGTATTCCTACCTACCAAGTGAGGAGTTGGTGGAAGCGGTTAACCTCGCCATCTACCTGGAACGTCCGCTACTGCTTAAAGGGGAACCGGGATGTGGGAAAACGCGGTTGGCTCGTGCTGTGGCGTATGAGCTGGGATTGCCCTATGAAGCGTGGAATATTAAGTCTACCAGCAGGGCAAAGGATGGACTGTATA
>JAIUYC010000604.1 GCA_020216575.1 Coleofasciculus sp. S288
GCTCAAGCCCGAGACAATGCCCATACAAATGGCATTGACTACTACTCCTGTTTCACCCTCAAAGGACAAATCAGAAAATACTTCTTTCTGGCACAACTTCTCGACCCTACCTACAAACAGCGAATGTAAAAAGAAGCAAAAAAATGGACAGAAAAAGACCCCTTGGGACGCCCTCACCCCATCTACGGAAACGGTGATGGTAGCGAGAACGGTTGGGAACCTAAAGTACGCGGGGGGTGGGCTGACGGGCGCAAGACCGACAATCTCAGGGCAATGCGAGAGGTGGCGGTTTATCTGATGGCAGAGGAAACTGGCAACGAAGACACCCGACGCTTGTATAAACAGAAACTTCAGCGCTACGTCTGGGCGCTTTATAACATCGGCATGGGTGAATGGGATTCAGAAACTTATCACGGTCATACGTTTGCGGCTTACCTGAACCTCTATGATTTCGCAAAAGACCCAGAAGTAAAAGCGCTGGGTAAAGCTGCCCTAGATTGGTTGAGTGCAGCAGGGGCTGTGAAATATTATCGGGGCGGTTTTGGTGGGCCAAGTAAGCGCGATTATGGTCAGGGCAATGTTGTCTATGGTTCTGATGCTGCCCGTTTTCTCTCGCTTTATTTTGGGGATGTTACCTTTGCTAACCCTGACCCGGAACGCGATATCCTTCATGCCATCACCAGCGCTTACCGTCCCCCAGAAGTGATAGTGGCGTTAGCCCGCAAGCAGTTTGATAAGCCAGTAGAACTTCTCGCCACGAAGCCGATTTATGAAAATTGGAAACCTGGAGGAGAAGATCAACCTGCCTATTGGGAAACAACGTTCTTTGGTCATAGCTATCAACTGGGGAGTTTGGCGGGTGAGTTCCGCGATGGGGATGTTGCACCGTTCAAGTTGATGGCGTATAACTCTCAACGGGGTGTCGATTATTTTGTAGTTAATACAGGTGGAAGTCGCGTCAAACCTGGAAAAAATGGAGGCGACCAAATTGGTCAATACCGCAATTTGGCTATCTGGCTGCGACCTACTGACGATAAACCCTTTTTCTTTCAGCTTCCCAAGACAGCAAAAGCTGAGGTGGACGGAGGGATTTGGTTTTTCAAACTGGAGAAAACTTGGTTGGCTATCCGTCCCATTAATCTCAATTCCTACTCGGAAGTAGCGATTGAGGATGAGAAGGCAGCGAAAATTTACAGCCAAGAGCAAACCCTGAAAGCAACGACGATAGGACAGGACTACGCTGGGTTTGCCCTGGAAGTGGGAGAGCAAGAGTCTCACGGCAACTATGAGGATTTTAAGCGAGCTGTGAAGGCAAAAAGTCAGTTGGACTTGAGTGATATTTCAACGGGTACGGTGCAATTAACTGGGGCAACAGGCAACCGTCTCCAACTGACTCATAATTCCAAAAATGATTTGCCCATTCTTATCCGCAATGGCGTCGCTCATGACTGGTCAAAATATTTTGCCCTCTATCAACCCACTGAGGGCAAAGCGCCAATTTCTCTAGGTTGGAAGCAGGGTAGACTTCGTGTTGAAGCGGGTGGTTCGGTGTTTGAAACGACTGTTTCTCATCGCTAGGTTAAATTTTCGGACTGAACTGAAGTGCGGTTGTTCGCAAATTCTTGTAGGGGCGGGTTTGACCAAGCCCCCACTGCCAGGGCGGGTTTAGTCCATTTATCTGTTATAGCAACCGCCAAGGCGGTTAGGACAGATATAAATTTAGTAGAGACGTTCCACCGGAACGTCTTGACCAAAGTTTGTCCTAAGCGATGTGTCCACTGCTATAGCTGCAACAGCGAAAGGAAAACCCGCCCCTACATCAAACGCCAATGAATTAACCAACAGGATCATTTATTTCCGAGAGCTTAGGTGAGTGTTATCTGACCTAGGTCAATCATCCCTGTGTTCTAGTAGTCTGCGACGGCATGCGTTGTTTGTGTAGCTGCGACTTCCCGCTGCCAAGGAAAAAAGGAGTGAATTTTAACAAATAATTAAAGTTTATCACATCTAGAAGTAATTCAAACCATTGCAGCGTGCAAATTTTAGGATTTTGCATGCATACTCAAAAAAGTAGCTTTCAATACACTCAATTCAAAGGAGTAGTAACGATGTCATTGATGGATGGTTTGCTATTGCTGCTGTTCAATACCGTTATCTGCATCAGCTTGCCCAAAGTGCTGACGTTGCTTGCATCAAACCGGACTCGTCAGAGCGAAAGCCTCAGTGACTGAGGACATGACAGCATGCCGCCGCACGCAAAAGCGACGCTACCCTGCTAGCGTCGCTTACGCTCTTTGCACAAACATAACGGTAGCGACCTCAAGCACTCTAGTTGCCAAATATATAAGGAATTACGCTTTACCTACTTCAGGCAACGTCTCCTCAGACATATGAGGTGTTCTGTTGGGCAGAATCCAACATAACACTGGAGACCACACTACACAGAACACAGAAACAATCAAAATAACCCATAAGGCTTGGCTCAGTTCCACAGTCATACTTCTCACCTCGCTACGATCGCTCAAGTTAGTTTGAGCCGAAGGTTTCTACTTCAATTTTAGGAAGCTGATGTATACCATGTAACAGAATTTATGTAAAGATTCTGGTAATTATTTTTCTCTAGTTAAAGGCGTAAGAGCCTCATGGTTTGCTGATTCGTTGCTCTGTGACTAACGTCAAGCTGACCCATTCCCCTTTATCGTTGTAGGTGCGAACCAACCGTTGACGGCGATCGGGTTGTGGCAACCAGCCTGCCTCTAGAACAAAAGAATGCCCTGGTTTAACGTGCAACGGGCAATTAGAAGATGCTCCATCAGGTAACATCAAGACTTGGATAGGTAAAGCCCCTTGATCGAAGTGGAGAATTGAGCCATCAATCCGAGCTGTAGAGGTGATAGTGCGAACTGATGCCCCAGTCCCGAATGTTAACTGTTGGACTAGGCGGTTGGTGTCGTCACGATGGAGTTTGAGATGAGTGGGATAAGTATCAGGCGATCGCAAATCTGGATAAATAGTCACCGCTTCTCCGTGCCATTCTCCCAGCAGTTGTTCTAGTGTTAGCGGTGGACGTTCTGGTGCATCTGTTCCCGCCAATTTTTCCCGAATCAACGTCAGCCTCGATAAGTGACTCTCTTTGTTGAATAGCTGCACCAGACGCAGGCGACGATTCCCTTCAATTAAACCCAGTTCTGCCCCAAAGTCTGAAAAGGGTGCCCACTGAATCGAACCTTGAGAGAACGCGCCATTTTCCAAAAACAGGGTGCTGCGATTTAGAGAACTGTATTCCAGAACTTTCTCGTCTACGCCTCCATTCTCTTGGAAGCGGCGGATAGTCTGGCGAATGGTTTGATTATTGTTGAGTCCTTCCAGACTGACCACCGTGGGCGTATCTTCCAACTGTTCCCCTTGAGGTGAGAGACGGGTAAATGAACCCTGCCATTCTCCCAGATTTTTTAGCAAGCATTCCCACTGTGACGGCATTTTCTTATACAGAGTGACTAATTTAGATTATCGATGATGCTGGCAATCTGTATTAGGAATGATTGCTTTTTATCTTCGATGCCAGATAAAGTGGACAGGGTTTTGACACGTTGAGGTTGGCATACATGAGTTCTCAAGAGTCCAACGTTAACTCTCAGGAGTGGTCTGAATTGATTTCAGCCGTGGTAGCAGCCACTATCAGCCGAACTCACTCCACTCTCAATCAACTTCTCAAGCAAGTCATTTATGTCATTCCTTCAGAACAACCAGAATCCTTGAGAGGTCAAACTGCCAGAAACTTGCTCATTCAGATTGTTAGAGAGCTTGAGAAATCTCTCGGAAGTTCAACTCACCCAACTATCGCGTGGTTTATGGTTCGCCTTGGGTTGGGTTCAACACCACCACAGGCAATTCAAGCTGTGCAAATGGTTTTAGACCAGGGGTTTAAACCGTTTGAAGATTTCTTTGTAGATCATCAAGGCATTCATTTCTACAACTACGAAGCTACACAAGACAAAATTAATAAAATTCCTCAACGATTATCTGAGTTTACCCAGATGACAGTTCGGATGGATATCTCAGAGGTCAATCACATTATGGAAAGATTCGACTTATCTGAAGCTCAAGCGAGAAGTGCGCTATTGAATCTCAAGATTTTAGAGCAGAA
>JAIUYC010000605.1 GCA_020216575.1 Coleofasciculus sp. S288
AGCTTTTTGATTTATGTCTCTCATAAGCACCACAGCTACAGATAGGCCAATTTTGGTAGCAAAACTGTTGGTTGTTTTATTGTTCAAGGCGGGAAAAGAGTCTCCGGAAATTTCTCCCAATTAGGTCTAATCAGCTTTCGCTCTTCAGAAATAGAACCTGAATCTTGCTCTTAAAAGCTGTTGATTGGGAGTCAGCAAGGATTAAAGATAATCTCTAACTTGAGTTGTTTAGTTCCTTCGTCAAAAAAAGACAATCAATCCCGATAGAATAAACGCTTTTATGCGTTCTTCAAATCGGACTAATTCCACTAATAATTGCTAGAGTCTCAGTCAGACAATCTTTCACCCCGATCGGCGGTATTGTCGTTCGTTATCCGGATTATTTGGGGACATCGACGCTATGATTTGATTGGGTTTTACTGATGCATGCTCCTTTATCTATCCAGCCAATTTTAGTGACAATAATAAGTAGATATTGCGGAGTTTTATTGCCATTAATAAACTATATTATTCCGTTTGCCAGCGACAAATATGACGATACTTGAATCCCATTTCAAGCCAATCGCGCAGACCTGATTCAACTTGATTGTCGCTGCTACCACCCTAAGTTATTCCGAACCATGCTCCTTTCATATGAGACTTATTTGCAAGATTTATAGTTCCCGTTTTGCCAACAAAAAACCTGGCTATTTTTTTAATTTCTTGATAATTTATCTCCAGACAATTCAACAACCAAACCAGGGGTTTTATTTCGATAAAATTAACACGGTATCCAGCCAAAACAACCTTTGGGTGAGGTAGTTTTCGCCTATCAATCCTACGTCTCAGCGGTGCAATAAACGCTCGCGTGCTAATTTTTCTAGACCCTTGAACAGACATTCAAGCCGACAGGTCTTGTAGAACATTTCGTTTCCCTACCTTTGTAACCTGAATTCATAAAGATTTGACGAAGAACTGGTGCAGCCAGTATAAAGAAAAGATAAAGTTTATTAATGTTATCCGGGTAATGCGGATTAGCTGACCTGCACGAGGAAGAGTAATAAAGGCAACCCTTGTCAACTCGCTCTTTATATTTAGATACTCGCGCATCTGCCAAGATTCATAACATTGTTTGCATATCAGTACCCCCGCACAACTCAGCTATCGGCTATGGGAATTTTGTCTTGCCCTTCTTTCCAAAAAAAAGTCCTCACCTTACCAAATTGGTATCGTTTCCGAGGGGGAGTAACGCTTGCCTTCCTGTTAGTTTTAACGACTGGATGTAACGATGTGTCATTAAAAGCACGGCAATTACCCTCTCTATTCCCCGACTTTTCTACCAACGCGAATTTTCAACTGAACGTGACACCCAAAGAGCGAGCGGGAGTCTACACGGTAGCAGGAACCACCAATCTTCCGGACAAAAGTCGCATTGCGATCGCGGCTATTCGCTACCTGCAAGTCAGTAAGCCCCAATCTCAAGAACTCAAGCCGCATCAAACCTATTCAATTCTGGCCTATCAAGATGTCGAGGTAAATAAGGGAAAATGGCAAGCTGACCTGAACATCTGGAAAGTGGCACCGAATGGTCAGTTTAAAGAAGCTTGGCAACTGGAGCAGCCAAAACTGGGACTGAATCTAGAACCAGAACCTGGAGTATTATTCCTTGCTACTGTTGAGCCTACTGATTCGTTGTCGGAACTCGAACAACAATTACAAAAGCAGGGCATAAAGCTTGTCAGTAATATTGTTCGCAATACAGTCGAGGGAGAACAGTATGTTCAGGCTAGTCAAGTTTTGACCCTTGCCTTACCGACGGGTCAAACGACAGCCCCCCCACCACGACTCGATGACCTAAATGGTGGCTGGGGACCTCGGTACCTGCTGATTGATGAGCCGCCAAATACTAACAAGTTTGAACAACCCGATAAACGTCGAACGAATGCGCCACTGGTACCTGGTGAGTATTTGCAGTAACACCCCCCCACCCTACCGCTTGGCTGTTTGCGCTTGATTGTGTGCCTAAGACGCAACCAACGGGGAGTCTATCCTCTGTTGATTGCTCTTGGTCAGCCTTCAGGGTGGAAGTAAGGAAAACCCTCTATAGATAGAAAATTTTTTGCCTTTGGTAATACTTTCTTAAGTGAATAAAGAAACAGTAAAGCGACGGAGATATCACCTTAAAGAAACAATGAAATCAAGTCCTTTTGCTTGCAAGGCAAGGAAACCCATCCTTATAGTTAGATTAAAGTTTATGAAGTAAACAGTTTCCTTGACTTGGATTAGGGAATTTTCCAAGCAAAAGCCTCAAGGATACATAAAGGTAGGATGAAAGCCGATGAATAAAGTCAAAATTCTAAATGTTTCTATTGATAATATATCACAGGTAGATTTTTTTGAGAAGTGCAAGAGTGGTATTGTCTTTACTCCTAATGTAGACCACTTAATGAAATTACAAAGTGACCCTGAATTTTTCAAGACCTACCAGGATGCAACCTACCAACTGTGTGACAGCAAAATCCTATTTTTTATCTCTCGGTTTTTAGGGACACCCATCAAAGAAAAAATTTCAGGCTCTGACCTTTTCCCGGCTTTTTACCAGTATCACAAAAACAATGAAGATATCAAAATCTTCCTTCTGGGAGCTCGCGTTGGGGTAGCTCTAAAAGCTCAAGAAAATATTAACGCCAAAATCGGAAGACCCATCATCGTAGGCGCACATTCTCCCTCGTTTGGCTTTGAAAAAAATGAAGAAGAGTGCGCTAAAATCATTGAGCTGATTAACCAATCAGGCGCAACAGTCCTGGCAGTAGGAGTTGGGGCACCCAAACAAGAAAAGTTTATCAGCAAGTACAAAGACCAATTTTTAAACATCAAGATTTTCCTAGCCATTGGTGCGACTATTGATTTTGAAGCTGGCAATATTAAGAGAGCGCCCAAGTGGATCAGCGAAATAGGTCTGGAATGGTTGTACAGATTGCTAGCTGAGCCGAAAAGGCTATGGAAACGGTACTTGGTGCATGGGCCTTCTTTCTTCTGGCTGGTTCTCAAGCAAAAACTTAATCTTTATATCGATCCCTTTGGTTCTGATTGTAAAGATGTTTATGAGGCAGTCTCTTGCGAAAAATTGATGGAAACCATTAAGTAATCGACCCAAGAAATTCACTGCACACAAATCCGACATCTCACGCGCTCCATTGGCTATCTTGAGTCCACTGGAGCTTCGCCTCTGAGCGTGAATAAATACCTTATGAACTGCTCCGACTTGGTACGCTGAACCAGGAGATTGCCGCGAAGTATTCACTTCGTAGCCGTTGATTAACCGTTACATAAAACTTACGTTACAGTTTCAAGCCCCTTTGGGGCGATCGCACGAGAATACCTTCTTTCGTACAAATCACACAATTTTTTCGACAAAATTTTGTTAAAACTGAATAGATGCCATGCGTTCTATGGCTGAGTTAGGAACCTCGGCCTAAATGCGGGAGCTTTTTGAACCTAATTCTTACCTCCAGAGGAAATTTATCCACATCAGGGCGCACGTCGGCGGCAGGGCGTGGAAGCAATGGGGTGCTTTCTTTTCGTGTAGCGCTACGACGAAGTGCTTTCGCGAGTACACTTTCGCACAGCGCTCTCATGCGATTGCCCCTTTCGGGGTAGCGATGAATGCTTTCGCGTGTAGCCAAAAAACTTGAACCACAGTTGCTTTGTTTGCTCTATTTTCGGCTGCGTTGTTCAGTTACTGCCGCCATAGCCGACGGCAAGGCGGGAGCCTACGTCTCACCATTAAACCCAAAAAATATAACGGAAGCCTCCTGGCAAATGCTCTTGTAAGGCAAGCACCAATGCCAGATCGACTGTTTGAAACCCTTTAACCACCGCGCTGTTTTTCTACAACCCGACGCTCTTGCAAGCAGGACTTCCGACCCACTGGCTCATCCGGATCGAGTTGCAGAGGCTCTGTATCAAGTAGGTGGCACCTTCTGACTCAAGTCAGAATCGTGCAAAACATTTGCTGCTAGTACCCATAAAGTAAGACTTTTTTGACAATTCCAATCCCCTGAAGGGGATGGGCATCAAGGGGAGCATCGTGTAACCCAACTTCACCACAGAGCGAGGCATGAAACCCTTTTTTCGTAAGGCATTTGCCCATCTACC
>JAIUYC010000606.1 GCA_020216575.1 Coleofasciculus sp. S288
TCTAGAACTTGTGAGGGCAAACGGACTAGTTTGCCTCAAGAAACGTTCTGGGTAGCTGTTAAAGCTACTCAGTTTTTTTATGATAAAATCTGAGACTTTTTTCTATCTCTCCCAGGGATGATGCCTCTAGATAGACGTCTATTTCTAACTAAAGGAGTAACCTTTGAATAAGGCAAGTCCAAGACAACAAGGACCCTGCTAATGATAGGACAACGAGCTCCTAGTTAATACAATACTAGGGGCTTTTCCTGTTTTTAGGGATAGATATAGGAAAAGGCAGAAGACAGAGGGCAGTTCACGCAGCGTTCTCCGTAGGAGTAGGCAAAAGGGATGCATATTGGCTGGTCAAGGTTTCAGGGTTTGCCTGTGTCCTAATCGCCTTGGCGACTGCTATAAAGTACAAATTTACCCCTGCTGTCTTGTAGCAGGGGTAGAGCTAACTGATAGGACAGCAAGCTCCTAGCCTTCACAATAGGAGCTTTCGTAAGGTTTAGCTCCTATCAAAAGAGCTATGTCTGAGTGTATAGGGTCTCAAATTTATTCGTTTGATAGTTTTGCCAAAATCTGATTTACAAACTCTTGCTGATCGAGTACTGGTTTGGCGATGAAGCCATCCGCACCACTCTGTGCCAGAAAATTTTTGCGATCGCCTACATGAGCTGTGATCAAAATAACGGGTAAGTTAGCGGTTTTGGGATTGGTTTTGAGCATTTGAGCAATCGTGATACCGTCAACCGCCTTACCCTGGTAGCGGCTATTACTCAGAGAAACGTCCATCAGAATCAGATCCGCTTCCCCCGATTGGGCAATTTGCATCACCTCTTCCACATTTTCGCTAAGCCTCGCCGCTAAGCCTCCCCGCTTGGTAAGAATTTTCTGAAAAACCCGCCAGTTATTCGCATCGTCTTCCACCACCAGAACCGTTTTCATAACAATATCCCCGTAGGATTGCTTCCAATTCCAGATACAGTTGCCGTCACTCCTCCTGCCACGGTGCTTTTGCTACTCAGCAGCATCTTTATCGCGATGAAGTCTTTCAGGTGAAAGGAGTGATCGCACTCAGTCCTCAATCGTCATCCTCACTCTTACAATACAGATGCCCTTGGAAATAACAGGACATTCCTGGAGAATTCTTTCAACTCTAACTTTGAAATTTGTGTTTTTGCGTTGCCATTTCCTGCATAATACTCCGCTTGCTACACCCATAAATAGATAGACCCCCTACATGAAGTACCGTAATGAATAGTCTTTAAGAGCCAGCTCGAGCAAAACCTAGAGGAAACCTTCATGAAAAAACGTGAAGACATCGTCCAGAAATTCTCGACATTTCTCAGCTTTGGAAGTCCCATCAGTGGTCGAAACCCCATTTGGCAAGCCGATCCCGAACTGGAACGCCCGATAAAACGTCTGACACAGTCAGAACCAGAGGCTAAAGAAGAATTTTGGGCAAGGTACTTTCTGAAAATTTCGAGGGAGGTATCTCAAGTTGGAAGTGAGGGAATTTCCTCCTCTCAACCCCTCACTCAGAACTCAGAGATTTCCTCTTTAAGAGCTGGGAAGCACTTATCAGCTTACTTACAGGACGCTTGCCTGTGGGCGGCTCAAAAAACCTATCAACGGTTTAAATTTCTCCGGCACAGATACCCGCTAGAAGAATACTTCCAGATAGCCAACTCAGCCACTAACCCACCAGCTAAACTCCTCAAAAATTTTAATTTTCACCACCCGAAAACTAACATAGAGGGCTATGCAAAAACTGCAATCGTTCGTTTTATTCAAAATACAATTTATCACCACGACCTAGAGGCAAAGCGAGATAAATTTTCCGATTATGGTCTTTTAAAAGATTTGACTACTAAAGAACTGAAAGAAGCTTTGGTATTAAAAGGAATAAACCACGGCAACCTTAACTCTTACTGCCTTGCTTGGAAATGCTTTGATGAAATTTATCAGCCAAACACGTACCAGGGCAGCCGTAGTCTACCCTCCCCAAATCAAGAACAGCTCGAACAGATGGCCTCCTACTACAATCAGCGACGCGATCAACTCGATTTCTCAGCAGCACCAGCTTCAGCCGAGAAAATCCAAGAGATGTTGTCAATCTGCATTCAGGCTGCTCGCGATCGCCGCACCCAACGCTTTCTCCCTCTAGAAGACTATGGCCATCTATCTGACTCCACACGCACTCCTTGGGATACTCTCATGCAGGAAGAAGCATTGGAGCAAGTGCAGCTGCTTGTCTCAAGGTTGTTTTCAACTCTACCAGAATTGGGGCAAACAATGCTGAAACTTTGGCAAGGATTAAATTTAACCCAGAGCGAGATGGCAAGCGTGTTGAAGAGTAAGTACCCTGAACTCCAGAAACAGTATCAAGTGGCTCGCCAATTGGGGAGATATACCAAAACTCTTTTAAAAGACTTTACTAATGAGTGGAATAAAATAGAGCCGGAAATTTGTATTAATGATGACAAGGATATCGAAAGAATCAAGGATGCTCTGAGCGAGTGTTTGCAGTCCTATTACCAGCAATCATTTAATTTTACTTTAGATAGAATTGAAGAGCAATGGAGTGATGAGGAAAAAAAGCTGATAGTTGGCGATCGACTAAACTCGAACAATCCAATTCCAGACGAGCAAACTCCTCTTCCCACATCCGAACTAGCGAATGGATTGGGAAAAGTTAAGCAAAGGTTGATTAAACCGTTCAAATGTGAACTAGAAAAAAGTATGAAACTTACTCAAAACTCTCTCGATTTAGTAAACGATAAAATCGTGAAATTCATAGATGAATGGCTCAAAATCAAACAGATTAGATGAAGGTGGAGATGCATCATTATGATATTCAACATGGACGAACTCTCCATAGTTTTTCCCGAACATTTATGGCTGGAATTATCAGAAAAAGAACGAGAGTATGCATGGAAAAAAACAGCTGATCAGCCTTACTCTAATGCTGCAGCTCGTTGGATAGCATTCGTAAATTGCCTTTGTTCAAATGCATTTTTAACTTGGCTTAAAGAAGACCCTGATTTACAGGAAATGCCCCAGGTTTGGCATCGAGAAGCCGATTTGCCCAGTTTCTGGGATGTGGTTAACGGTACCGGACTTATTCTGGGCGAAACTCGACTCGTGATCATTCCCAGTGAAAAAAGTAATCTGCAAGAGTTTCAAATTCCGCAAGAGTGGGTTGATATTCCTAACTGGGCAGCTAATTATTACCTTGCCGTGCAGTTAAACCTGGAAGAACACTGGCTGCGGGTGTGGGGATATGCCACCCATCAACAAGTTCAAGAGGAAGGGCAATATGACCCGCTCGATCGCAATTACTCTCTGGATAGAGAGGACTTAATACAAGACCTTAACGTCATGTGGGTAGCGCGAGAACTGTGTTCTCCCAAGCAACCGCAGGTTAAACCCCTACCGATTTTGCCCCCCGCAGAAGCCGAGAAATTACTGAAGCAACTCGGTCAGCAGACGGCTTATTCGCCTCGCCTAACTGTAACCTTTGAACAGTGGGGCGCACTCCTCGCATCGGACTCTTACCGAGAGTATTTGTATCAGCTAAGGCTGAAAAAACTAAAGAGCGAAACGATGGAACGCACGCAGCCTCTGGTGAACAACTTAAGCCAATGGTTTCACAATCTCTTTGAGTCAGGTTGGCAGTCTCTCGATACACTGCTAAGCACGCAACAGAAAACTTTAGCGTTTCAATTCAGAAGTGATGCTGTATTAAACGCAGTTCGTGTCAAGGGAGCAAAACTGATTGATTTGGGGATGGATTTGAAGGGTCAAGCCGTAATGCTGCTGGTGGGACTCACACCGGAAATAGATGGTAAAGTCAGCATCCGCGTGCAACTGCACCCAGCCGATGGAGAAACTTATCTGCCTGCTAATCTCAGTTTGGCTTTGCTCTCTCAATCGGGGACAACGCTTCAGGACGTCACATCGAGAACTCACGATCACTACATTCAACTGCGACGATTTAAATCTCCCCCTGGAAAAAGCTTCAGTATCCAAGTGGCTCTTAATGATGTAAGCATTAGAGAAGATTTTATGCTCGAACCGCTTGCAAGCTAATTGCCATGAGTAAGTTAGTGGTGCTGAATTTAGGAAAAGGTGACTTAAAGA
>JAIUYC010000607.1 GCA_020216575.1 Coleofasciculus sp. S288
ATTTCCCTTAATCGAGCAGCTAGACGTTGGGCTCGTTGGCGTTCCGCTTCGGCTTGTTGCTGAGCGGCTTCGGCTTGTTGTTGAGCGGCTTCGGCTTGTTGTTGAGCGGCTTCGGCTTGCTGCTGAGCGGATTCGGCTTGTTGTTGCGCCATTTCCGCTTGTTGTTGAGCAGCTTCCTCCGGTAACAGGACGAGGTTGCCAGAGGAGTCATAAAAACGCAACCACATGGCTGGCTCTCGATCAATTGTCCCTGGCCAAGTTCCTAACCAAAAGCCTAAAGTTTCACACCAGAGCCAGCCTTGCTCATTGGGTACTAGGGGCTGATAGCGAAAATTTGCGTCTAACCGCCAGCCTTGGAGGGAATTGGGGTCAAAGGGGTCGAAAACAAAGTAATCTCGTGTTTTGAAGATGCCCTCATAAATAGTCTTCTTCTTTCCCGTGTCTATCTCGGCTGTGGAGGGTGACATTAATTCCACAATGACATCCGGGTAACGACCTTCTTCTTCCCAGACAACCCAGCCTTGCCGTTCTCTGGTGCCATCAACATCCAAAACGGCAAAAAAATCCGGTCCTCGAAAGTCGCGATTTCGAGCTTGAGTGCTGCTGTAGTAGATGAACATATTGCCACCCGTGAAGAAGTCATTGCGGTTAGCCCAAGCTTGCTGCAATGAACGGATTAGGGTGTTCATGGCAATACGGTGACGATTACTCTCCAATGGTTCACCATCATCAAAGATTAAGTCAGTGGGTGGCATGGGGGGTTCCCAGTCCACTACCTCTGTGGTTTGGGATATTGTCTCAGAAGTTGTCTCAACTGACATGGCCCAACTCTCCCTACTTTGGATGCTTTCATCGCTACCTTCACACTAGCCTAAACCTAGTTTTGCTTCTTCAAAAGGCGATCGCATTACTCTACTGTTGCAGAAAGCGATCGCCTTTTCTCAGCAATTAGAGAGAGACTTGTTTGCCTTTGACGGTTGCCTCAGCACTATCCATCATTGAGTCAAAGATGATGCTGTAGTCGGCAGTGGGCATCATCCGCCTCAGCAGTCGCAGGTGTTCTTCAGCATCGTTGCGACGACGCAGGCGACCTACTACTAGCCGTTGCGACTTAGGAAGATGCCGGATAATGCACCAAGGGGAGAGTCTGTCTTTGTATGTCATTTGCCCGTTATGAAATACCTACTCAAGTCTACTCACAGCTAGGCTTTTCTATACTAGATAACTTGCACTCTTGAGTAAACTGATGCTTTCTTCCTGTTTCAACCGGAACTGTCGGCAGCACTCCGTCCACAGGCAAACACGGTCTAACTGACCGCTTTCTCCAAATTGATAGAAGCGTTCAAATCACGGTCTATTTCAAGACCACAGCCGTCACACTTGAACACTCTTTCAGATAGGGAGAGTGTTTCCTTTTTAGTGCCGCAGTTTGAGCAAATCTTGCTGCTAGCAAACCATCGGTCAACTACGACCAACTCAGAACCATATAACTCACACTTGTACCCAAGCTGTCTGCGGAATTCGTAAAAACCCATATCGGCAATAGCTTTAGCTAGCTTGTGATTTGCCAACATTCCGCTTACATTTAAATCCTCAATGCCTATCTTGCTGTGGTTTTTGGCAAGATAGGATGTCAGCTTGTGTAGTGTATCTTTGCGTATGCTAGCAATCTTGCGATGTAGCCTAGCTATCTGAATCTGAGCTTTTTTCCAGTTGCTAGAACCTTTGATTTTGTGGCGATTAAGCCATTGTAACCGAGAGAGTTTCTTCTCGTAATACGAATAGCTCTTAGCGCCTTTAAACACCTCACCAGTTGATAATGTGGCAAGCGCTTTGATGCCAAGGTCAACACCTACAACCGCAACAGACTTAACTTCGTCTGTTGGTTCAATTTCAATCTTCCAACTAACAAACCATCGGTCTGCTGTACGGCTGATTGTGAAAGATTTAGGTTTTTGGTCTATTGGTAGACGCTCATAAGTCTTGAGCCAACCAATTACAGGCAGTTTAACTCGAAATTGGTCAACAGCTAATGAGCCATCAACAGTAAAACTATCAGCACGTCCTTTTTTCTTGAACCTTGGCGGCTTCTTGACTTTCTTAAATGCCTGTTTCCAAGCTTCTGACAATTGCCTTAAAGCATACTGAGGCGCGCATTTAGAAACCTCGTAATACCAGGGACATTCAGGCTTAACCATTGCCACTAACCACTTGTGCAGGTCTAGCGCAGTAGGAAACTTGATGCCAGCCTGTGGATTAGCTTTGTTGTGGTCAAGGATATTTTTGGTGAGTGCCACTCCCCAATTCCAAGCGTGACGCGCTACTCCGCAATGTTTTGCTAACTGTGTCCTTTGTTGATTGTTGACCTTAAGTTCTGTCTTAAATCCTAGTAGCATTTTATCGACCTCGTGCTATGCTCTATATGTAAGTTAACTCACACTTAGAACGACTGTCAATGCCTTTTCAAAAAGGAAATCAACTAGGGGCTAAAAAACGGCTGAAACGACCGCTAGATAAAGAAACAATCGCCTTTAAGGGGTATGAAGGGCAGAAGGAAAAACTTAAAGCCGTTCCCGACTGGCAAGAACGGCTTAGAGAATTTGTTGAGCGGCTTGTGTCAGAGCTACCCAAGAATGAGTAGCAATCTCGTTGCTTTGTCTAACAATTAAGTTGCAGTTTCATACCCTCCCTCTGGCGATAAGGACAACCAGACGATTTACAGCCGTTGAGAGCGGCTGCGGTCTTGATATCATGGAACTTGCCTCCAATTTGATTGGGGATAGTTGGTAATCGCCCTTCGGTTTCTCAGGCGGGAGGGCGATTGCTTTTGCAAACAATAGTATTAAACGACGAGATCTCGTCAATGTCAAGTATGGGTCTTGTGAGGCTGAAGGTGAGAGAGTTTGCTGCACAGAAGGGTTGGACACTAAAGCAAGTGTCTGACAATTCTGGTGTTGCTTACAGCACTGTTAGAACTTACGCCCGTTCTCCTGGCATGGCGATGGTTGACTTGACAGCAGTGCAAAGATTAGCGCGTGCGTTTGATGTTTCAATTGAAGAATTGGTAGAGGTTGTTGAGGAGTGAGTGGATTGTCTATTACTTCTGGGTGCAAATATCATCGCAGAGAGTGCGATCGCTCTCACTCACATTCGGGTTAGTCTTCAGATAGTCTCGCAGCCAATTGCAACCCCGCACTAGCAAATCGTCTAAATCCAAATTCCACTCTCTACGGTTGAGGCTCCAAAGTCTTATGGTTCCATCGTCACTACCAGAAATTAAGATTTGACCATTCGGACTGAAACTTAAACTCTTGACCACAGCCCGATGCCCTTCAAAGGTTTGGAGTTCTTTGCCGTCAAGGCTCCAGAGTTTCACCGTGTTGTCTTCACCCGCAGAGGCAATCATTTGACCATCTGGACTGAAACTTACGCTCCTGAGCCGACTACTATGTCCTTGAAAGGTCTGTAGTTCCTTGCCGTCGAGGCTCCAGAGTTTTACAGTTTTATCCTGACTGGCAGAGGCAATCATCTGACCATCCGGACTAAAACTTATGCTCATAACACAAGCTTGATGCCCTTGAAAGGTGTGCAGTTCTGTACCATCAAGGCTCCAAAGTTTCACCGTGTTGTCACCGCTAGCAGAAGCAATTGTCTGACCATCCGGACTGAAACTCACGCTCCTAATCCAACTACTGTGTCCCTGAAAGGTATGCAGTTCTGTACCATCAAGGTTCCACAGCCTGATCGTATTATCCTGGCTAGCAGAGGCGATCATTTGACCATCTGGACTGAAACTTGCACTCCAAACCCAGTTACTATGCCCTTGAAGGGTTTGCCGTTGCCTACCGTTAATCTCCCAAACCCTTACTGTGCTGTCAAAACCACACGAAACCAACATCTGACCATTAGGACTGAAACTTACATCTCTGACTACACCCCGATGTCCTTGAAAGGTTTGGAGTTCCTTGCCATCGAGGTTCCAGAGTTTCACCGTCTTATCCTCGCCCACAGAGGCAATCATTCGACCATCCGGACTGAAGCTCAAACTATTGACTCCATTTTCATGTGCCTTGAAGCTTCGCAGTTCTTTATTAGCTAGGTTCCAGAGTCGGATTGTGTTATCTT
>JAIUYC010000608.1 GCA_020216575.1 Coleofasciculus sp. S288
GCCAATTTTCACAACTCGCTCCGAGGAGATTTGTTCCTCATCAATCCGATATCTGAAGCTGTGCTGTCGTTCAAGAGTTTCCCGAGAGAACGACTCTATCAGGCAGCAGGATTTAAGGAAGTCAAGTCTGTTAACTCCATATACCTCGGTCAAGGGATATGGCGCAATCCTCAAAATCTCCAGCGCGAACGCACAGTCCTGACCTTTGGGATTGACCCTGCTAAGCCAGCGTTGATGCTACCGGAAGTCAATCAACAGCTCGATCAACTCAAGCCACTGAATCGAGTGCTATACGACCGCTCTGGGCGACCCGAATTTGGAGACATTCCCACCCTGTTTGAGCAATCTTCCCCACTCTCGATTCAGGTGAATGATAAGGAACTCCAGGTTGTTGGACTATTTACGCTCGGTGTCTCATTCGGGGCTAGTGGCAGCATGGTCACCAGTGACTCCACCTTCCTCCGTCTATTTAGCGATCGCCAACCGGAGCAAATTGATGTCGGTCTGATTGAGCTAAAATCAGGCGCAGACCTCGAGCAAGTACAGGCAGCGCTACGAACCAGCTTACCAAAAGATGTCCTGGTGCTAACGCGAGAGGAATTTGCCAATCGAGAGAAGAAATATTGGTCAAGTAGCACGCCGACTGGCTTCATCTTTGGATTTGGGACAATCATCGGCTTCATGGTAGGTATCGTGATTGTCTACCAGATTCTCTACTCGGATGTGTCCGATCACCTACCCGAATATGCCACGTTAAAAGCGATGGGCTATAGCGATGCCTACCTCGTTGGCGTTCTCATTCAAGAGTCCCTCCTCCTGGCAATCTTGGGCTTTATACCAGGATGCGTGCTTTCATCGGGACTGTATCTTGTTGCTGGAGTTGCGACGCTCTTACCAATCGGCATGACGGCGAGCCGTGCTGCCCTAGTCTTGTTCCTGACCGTTGTGATGTGTACTGTTTCGGGCGGAATCGCTATGCGTAAGTTGCAAGCTGCCGATCCGGCTGACATTTTCTAAGCAGTTGAGGTCACTTGCTTCGCTCAACTTCAAAACATAGATAAATCTAGGAGCTTGCACCCAATAGAACAATTATTTGGCGGAACAATTCTTTGTTTTTGAATGTTGAACTTTGAATTTTGAATTCCCTAAAGCGGATACTGCACATCAAGTCCGCAGAACGCAATGAGTAACTGACATCTAATAACTAACGAGTGACAATCATGCAAAACCTAACTTTCCCTACTACACTTAACCAACCAACCACAGCTCAACCTGTTATTTCAGCTTGCCATCTTAACCACTACTTTGGTGAGGGAGAACTCCGCAAACAGGCTTTGTTTGATATCAATCTCGACATTTATGCGGGAGAAATTGTAATCATGACTGGACCTTCTGGCTCTGGTAAAACCACTCTGCTGACATTAATGGGAGGCTTGCGTTCAGCGCAAGAAGGGAGCCTTAAAATCCTTGGGCAGGAAATACGTGGAGCAAGTAAGCAGCAAATGATGAAACTGCGGCGGCAAATTGGCTACATCTTCCAGGCACACAACCTTCTGTCTTTCTTAACCGCTAAACAGAACGTGCGAATGTCTCTCGAACTGCATGATGAGTATCTAGAACAGGACATCGATGAGATATCAGCGGATATTCTCGAAGCGGTTGGGTTGGGGAATCGCATCGATTACTACGCTGATAGTCTCTCTGGGGGACAGAAGCAACGGGTAGCGATCGCTCGGGCTTTAGTGAGTCATCCTAAGATTGTCCTCGCTGATGAACCCACAGCTGCCCTTGACAAACAATCAGGACGGGATGTTGTAGAACTCATGCAGAGGTTAGCGAAGGAACAGGGTTGCACAATTCTATTAGTAACTCACGATAACCGCATCCTTGACATCGCCGATCGCATTGTTTACATGGAAGATGGGCGACTCGCAGAGAATCCTAATGCTGCTGCGTTGGTGGAGTAGTTTCAGTTAAGACTTACAGTATCTACTGATGTGGTTACTGACTCACCCAATTGAGCGAACGGGGAGTGGTTCAGCTATTTACCCTTCACCCCAACCCCCCATACTGGCAGTAAAATAATCAAACTATGGTAGGTACAAACTAGAGTAGATGCGTATTTCTTTGAATTGGCTGCGGGAACTAGTGGACGTGACCCTGGCTCCTGAAGAGCTAGCCGAAACCCTCACATTCGCAGGGTTTGAGGTGGAAGACATTGAAGATCAACGAAAGTTAGCTGATGGTGTGGTGGTGGGGAAGGTTCTGGACGTGCAACCCCACCCGAATGCGGATAAGCTCAGGGTTTGTCAAGTTGATGTCGGAAAGGCTGAGGGGTTATTAAACATTGTCTGTGGCGCCGCTAACGTGCGACCAGACGCTTATGTGCCTGTAGCCACTTCAGGGACTTACCTGCCAGCGATCGATGTGAAAATTCGCGCCTCCAAACTGCGTGGTGTCCGTTCGGAAGGAATGATTTGTTCCTTGGCGGAAGTCGGTTTGGAAAAAGAATCCGCAGGCATACACATTTTTGATCAGGAGAATCTTCAGGTCGGCAGTGATGTCCGTCCCCTTCTCGGACTGACCGATGTTATTCTCGACCTAACAGCTACGGCGAATCGCGCTGACGCCCTAAGTATGGTTGGGGTGGCAAGAGAAGTGGCGGCACTGACTGGAGCAGAAATAAGGCTGCCAGAAATCCCTGAAAGCGCGATTCCGGCTGAGTCGGAGAGTTTGAGTTTGAACATATCCGAAGCAGCTGCTTGTCCTGCCTACATTGGCACAGTGATTGAAGGGGTGAAAATTGCTCCTTCCCCGGAGTGGTTGCAACGCCGTTTGCAAGCTGCTGGCGTGCGACCGATTAATAATGTAGTGGATGTCACGAACTACGTGTTGTTGGAATGGGGGCAGCCCCTCCACGCCTTTGACCGCGATCACCTCCAAGCCATTGCGGGTGGAGATTCTCTGACTATTGGTGTCCGCTTTGCTAAAAGTGGGGAATCTTTAAAGACGCTGGACGGTCAAACCCGAACCCTCCACCCCCAAAACTTGTTAATTACCGCGAATGACAAGCCTGTTGCCCTAGCTGGAGTGATGGGCGGTGAAGAAACAGAAGTTTACGATGACACTCAGAATTTAGTTCTGGAAGCGGCGCTATTTGAGTCAGTGGCAATTCGGCGGTCGGCTAGAAGTCAAGGCTTGCGCACAGAGGCGTCTACTCGCTACGAGCGTGGCGTGAATCAAGCCGAGTTGGGGATTGCTTGTGCAAGAGCGATCGCATTGTTCGCCGAGTTAGCAGCTGGTACGCCTACGTCCCAGGAAGTAGCGGATACGCGACCCGATCCTGCGACTTGGGCGCGATCGATTGAGTTGCGTCTTGACCGCGTCAATCAGGTACTGGGGCCCGTTGATTTGGGAGAAGAGGTTGGTGAAATCCGCTCGGAAGATGTCGAGCGTATCCTCAGTGCACTCGGATGCCAATTAGTGTCTCTAGAATCCAAGGATGAGTCTGTACAATGGACAGTCACAGTGCCTCCCTACCGCTATCGGGACTTAGAGCGGGAAATTGACCTGGTCGAAGAAATTGCCCGTCTCTACGGCTATGACAACTTCCTGGATGACCTGCCTGCCAAGACCGAACCCGGTTATCTTTCTACAGAACACCTGTTGACGCGACAGCTTAGAGAAGCATTCCGAGCTGCCGGTTTAACAGAAGTGGTTCACTACTCGTACTCAGTAGTGAAGTCAGAGGATGAAAAACAAGTGGCGATTACTAACCCTCTGTTTACAGAATATTCTGCCCTGCGCAACGATTTACTTTCAGGATTGATTGATGCCTTTGAGTACAACCTGGAGCAAGGGAACGGGACTCTGAATGGGTTTGAAATTGGGCGGATTTTCTGGCGCGACGAAGAGGGTTTACAAGAAGCCGACGCTGTTGCTGGAATTTTCGGCGGTGACCCAACTCAAGGGAAATGGGTCAGGGCGGGGCGAGAGTCTCCGATGACCTGGTATGAGGCGAAGGGCGTGATAGAGAGCGCGTTCCAGCGTTTGGGACTGAGCGTTGAATACCAACCCAATCGGCAAGACGATCGCTTTCACCCCGGACGCACCGCCTCCTT
>JAIUYC010000609.1 GCA_020216575.1 Coleofasciculus sp. S288
AATGCTGTCTAACAAACAAGTGTTGGGTAAGAAATCATCAATTACGATGTGCGGAAAAGGCTTAGCTTCAGCGTATGTCAGGTTATACTGCCTTGCTAATTCATTCAGATACTCTGCATCAAAAGCCAGTTTAAATTCTAAAGTCATTTTTTCTCCAACAAATCCAGTTTAAATTTTAAGAGGTTATGTTTCTCATTTTATCCTAGCAGAAAAAACATTTATTTTTCCTAGGATTTTAATAAAACAATTTTTAAATTTAATTGTCCATTTATTAGGATCGGTTTGCGAGAGATTAATTTTTTCCTAGAAAAACTGTGATACAAACTTCAATCAATCTCTCTTTAACCAAAGTTTTAAAATAAATAATTCACAGTCTGTAAATGGTAAAACGACCTGAAATCCAAAAGTATATAACATTTTTTGCTTCTTTTAAATCAAGGTTATTGAAAATCAAATAGTCTACTGATAGGAAGCCCAAACCCCGAAAGAAATCGACCCATCAGTACTAATGCTAGTAAGATAAAAAGCAGTGCCGTAGCCCAAACGTCCTGTTTGATAGTGGAAAGCTTCTCACGGCAAAGACCATAAGAGACTGCTCCATAGAGAGGAATGTCATTGAGCGCAACTACGATGACAGCTCCCAAAGCTCCCATGAAGTGAAATGCAACTGGGATTCCAAGGCAAACCAAAAGGGCTTTGAAAAATTGACCGTAGGCTTCATAGTTAGGCTTTCCAATCGCTAAAAGAGATTGGCGAACTGTACCATGCAATAAAAGAGGCCATATACCTAGTGCCAGGATTGGCATCATCCAAGCCGCTTGACTATATCTCTGGTCATATAAGGTCAAAATCACGATATCCCCGAAGCTGACAAACAATGTCAAAGCTATTGCCGTTACGACAAGTAAAAGCCTACGGTTACGCAAAATCTTGGCACGCAAGCTTTGGCGAGGTTCGTGAGCCAGCTTTGAAACAGCCGGAAGAATCACCTTACTGCTGATCATCGAAATAACTTGGCTTGGTAGGTAAGCAAGCGTGAAGGCAATGCCATAGACACCTAACAACTCAAAGGAGAACAATTTGCCCAAAATAAGTCGGTCAGCCTGCGTACCCAAAAAGGTGAAAGCCGTTGAAATAAATATCCACTTACCAAAAGAAAAAATACTCTTTGCTGCTTCTTTATCCCAGGTAAAGCGGTTAGACTTTCCTGGCAGTAATCGATGGCTCCCCACTGCTTTGAGCAATCCCGACGCCAAATTCCCAGCGACAAGAGCCCAGATCGTGGGACTCAACCAAGCCCAAACGATCATTACTGTAAGACTGATTAGTTGTACCAGCAGCTCAAACTTTATTAGTTTGTCAAGAGCCATGTTGCGATTAAGTGTCCACACAGCCGTGGAGGTGAATCCTTCAATACACGTTTTCAGGCCAATAACCGGGATAAGTTGTAAGAGCTGTGGCTCCTCATAGAACGTTGCAAGCGGCCAACTAATCAGAATGCAAGCTAACCACAGCCCAAAGCTGCGAATAACTTGAATTGTCCAGATAGTGTTAAGAAAAACTGGGTCGTCTCCGCGCTTATTCTGAATGACGTTCGGACCAATGCCGATGTCTGAAAACAGTTGTAAGCCAATTAGAAAGGTACTGACTAAAGCCATCAGGCCGAAATATTCTGGGACAAGCAGGCGAGTCAGGAGTACGTTAGAGCCAAATCGCAGAACCTGACTTGTCCCATAGCCTACAAATGTCCAAGCAGCACCACGGATAGCTTGCTTCTTGAGTGATATCGTCATTGCCTTAATGGATAGAGAAAACAGATAGATGGTGTTTCACTTAACGTTGAGACATCAGCTACTCTTAGTTGCTTGGATGCTGGCATAGCTGAGCCCTACAGGCTGTGTATTGATTGTTGTTTGTCCCGACAGTGGCTGGGTATGAGACCGAAATAGTATGGCTAACTTGCCAGCTTCTACGGCAGCATCATGCCGCCTTGCAACAAGCTCAGCCCCGACTAAACCCATCTGCTCCAGCTTTTCTATCGGCAACTGCAATGCATCGCGCATTGCGTCTACTAATGCTTCAACAGAGCCAGGTGGCACTAGCCATCCGCAGATACCAGGCTTCACAAGTTCTGGTATGCCAGCGACATAAGTACTGATGACTGGACGCCCCAGAGCTAACGCTTCCATAATGACCACGGGCAATCCTTCAGCGAAGCTGGGCAGCACCAGCGCCCTTGAAGCAAGAATTTGTTGCTGAACCTCTGTGTTACTAGCCCAGCCAGTAATTTCAACGCAATCTTGCAAACCAATCTGAGCAATTCGCGCTTCAATCTGAGGTCTTAGGGGTCCATCGCCTACCAGCACCAACTTAAATGGCAACCCTTCGGCAGCTAACTGACCTGCCGCTTCAATTAAAAGCAGATGACCTTTTTGTTCGCTCAGCCGACCAATGCAAACCAACTGACGCTGCTGCGGCACGGGAGTATGGGGCTGATTTAAAAATATCTTGTCTACACCACAGTGAACTTCGTGGATTTTTGACCAGTATCGGCGATCGCACCACCGATAAAGCTGGCTCTTGCCGAAGGAACTAATCGCTACGACAAAAGACGCCCACTTGATTTTTTCTTCCAAGGCAAGAACTGTGGCTTTATCAAACTCCTCAGGACCGTGAACCGTGAAGCTGTAGGGAGGACCTCCCAAGACGTGACATAACATCGCCACTGCGGTTGGATTAGTCCCAAAGTGAGCGTGAACCTGTGTAATCTCCAACTCTGAAAACCAATCTAGAAGAACGCAAGCTTCAGCTAAGTAGGCTAGATGAAGCAAGACACCTCGATCTGAACGCCAGCCAATTTTAAGGGTTAACCACAACGATTTTAGGAAACGAATCGGTCTGGTTATAGCGGTGCGGAGCGAACTCAACAGCAAGCTTGCTATCCCAGTTTTTAAAACATAACGAGTCTTCTTCAGTTCTTGTTTGTCTGCCTCATCAACGAGCTCAGATTCGCAGGAACGGATTGAAAAACGGGCAACTTGAACGCCGCAAGCTTCAAGTCCAGAAATTTCTCGCCGGATAAAGCTGTGACTAACCTTGGGATACTGATTAACTAAATAAGCGACTCTCATGATTAAGTTTGATACTTGAAGAATCTAGCAAAGATGCCGCAGAGGCTTCGTGCTTAAACCTGATAGACTCAAGCCTGAGTTGTAGGCACAATCACAGCAGCTCGGATTGGCAATCTAAATAGTTAAGTAGGTGGGCATTAATATTGGTCGTTGAGGCAAGGCAGAGAGCAGAAGTCAGAAGGGAAGAGGGTTTTAGGCTCTTAACATTTGTTGATATACTGCGTTTATTTGTGCCTACCTACTTAGGAAAGAACGAGGCTTTGATCCTCACGCCGAACCTAAATATTCGGGGGTTATCTCGTCCTCTTTGAATTCCTCTGCTGTTGGGGCAGCAAGGGCTGAGGGATTTACGCGGTTAGCCACTACACCCAGAATCGGTAAACCAAAATTCTTTAATTTATCTAAGGCTTGGTTGACTAACGATTGTTTGGTTTCGCCAACTCTCACAACCATTAAGATTCCATCTGTATTCGCAGCGAGGAAACTGGCGTCTGTATAGTTCAGCAGATTGGGTGTGTCATAGATAACCAAATCAAATTTGGCTTGAAATTTTTCCCTGAGATACCGCATCTGAGCAGATGCCAGCCGTTTAGGAGAGTTGGGCAGAGGTTGACCGGAGGTTAAGACAAACAGATTTTCGACTAAAGGCGATCGCTGAATGAATTCGTCGGGAGCTGATTGGTTGTCTAGGAGGTCACTCAGTCCGTGTAAGTTGGGTAAGTTTAACCATCGGTGGAGCCTAGGCGATCGCAAATTGGCATCAACCAACAGAACTTGCTGACCCATAGCGGCTGCTGTTTGGGCTAGCTGTAAGGCGATGGTAGACTTACCATCTCCAGGAGTTGCCGAACACACGGCTAACGCTCTGACTGCTCGAGTAGGACAGCAAAAACGGATGTTGGTATAGAGGGAATCAAAGGCTTCTAAAAAGAGATAAACACTCTTATGGCTGGGAGCAATGTCTTCAAAGGCTCCAATGAATGGGG
>JAIUYC010000610.1 GCA_020216575.1 Coleofasciculus sp. S288
CATATAGAAGGGCAGGTGTAGACCTGCCTTTCTGCTTAACGGGGCTTCAACGAAAATTAAGGACACGGCGCAGTGTGTCTCCTGACCTGACAAGACGAGTCGCCTCGGTAACGGAGCGGCTTGGTTTAACAAGCCCTCGGTATAATCGCAAGATTTACCGAGGGAGGATGTCACAGTTCTTGACTTTACAACAGAGAATATTAGGAAGATAATTCTCCCTTAAGATATAAATTGCTATCAGTCTCCCGATCCAAGTGGAAGAAGACTGATAACTTCTCCTGGACGGATTAATGAAATTTAATCTTGACAAGAGACATACAGAGCGCTCAAAAAAGGTTTAACAAACGTGTAAACCTCAGTGTTACCCTTTGTATCTTTAATTAATTGCTGGTGTGAGTTTTCCAGGATGACTCGGTATCAGTCAATACCTCGATTAAGAGATTAGGAGTTTAACAAAATGTCAATTGTAAAGCGGTGTGTCGCCGAATTTATAGGGACATTATGGCTTGTGCTTGGTGGGTGTGGGAGTGCAGTTCTAGCAGCAGCCTACACCGCAGACAGTGCAAAAATTAGCGAAAGTACCGTATTTCCACTGGGAATTGGACTGGTGGGTGTATCGCTGGCGTTTGGTTTGACTGTATTGACAATGGCTTATGCGATCGGTCACATCTCCGGATGTCATCTTAACCCGGCTGTCTCGTTCGGACTGTGGGCAGGCAAGCGGTTTCCCGGTTCTGAGTTGCTACCTTATATCATTGCTCAAGTCTTGGGCGCGATCGCAGGCGCAGGACTGGTTTATTTGATTGCCAGTGGCAAAGCAGGATTTGCTCTCACTGGCTCTAATCCATTAGCGACAAATGGCTTCGGAGTCCATTCTCCGGGCAGTTACCCGCTGTTAACCTGTTTCATTACAGAAGTGGTCATGACCTTCTTTTTCTTGATGGTCATTTTAGGCGCAACCGATCGCCGTGCGCCCCAAGGATTAGCCCCCATTGCCATTGGCTTCGCCCTAACCTTGATTCACCTGATTAGTATCCCTGTGACCAATACCTCCGTCAATCCTGCCCGGAGTACTGGGCCGGCACTGTTCGCAGGTGTAGAACTGTTCGGTCAAGTTTGGCTGTTCTGGGTAGCTCCAATTTTGGGAGCTGTATTAGCAGGATTCCTTTACTCATGGTTATTTGCTGAACCCAGACAACGAGAACAAACCCTTGAAGAGATTGCTAGCCCCTCGGTGTAGCTAGAACCAGCTCGGCAGCAGGGAGCTCCCGGAGCTCCGGGAGATCCGGGAGGCAGGGGGAGAATTGTTACTGGTGGGTTATTTCTGCCGAGCTGCACTAGTTGTAGGGTGGGCATTGCCTATTATTCCTCCGGACTTGAAAAGGTTTTAGCAGGCAATGCCCACCTTACGTTTAATTCTGTCCATCTACTGAGTTCCTAATTCTTAGCCCTTTCTCGCTCACTGCAATCCTCTCAAAAGGTGTTTAATTTTGTCCCCTTGCTTGTGTTTGAATTGCTCTGGGAACTTTAACTCAACTGCAACTCTCCGGCGGAAAGAATCAGTGTTTTCGTCAGGAGATAACACTTCTATCTCTACCACTTGAGCTAACAAGCGTTGTGGGGAAAGATTAGTGGTTTGTTGGCTCAAAATCACCCCAACAACGGGTTTATTCTGATACATCCTTTCCAAATCGTCTTCGTGCAGCACCGTGGAAGGAGAGTCCGTGCTTCCATCTAGTTCCAGTCGTACACTAGAAGTTCCCAATGCGATCGCTTCTCCGAGATAAAAGTTCCCTTCCCAGTACAGCTGGGCTTCTGCTCGGATATGTTTGCGCACCTTACTGCTTCTGTCCGCTTTAAACTCTCGAAAGGAGCGGGGTAACCCCGTAGCCAGAAACTTGAAAGAGCCTAAGGGATCGTCTACGTAATCACGTTTTTGGGAATACCACTCCCTCACATCGGAATAGATAACCAAGGCTAAAGCATCTTTCTGAGATTGAGTGAGGTTGGCAAAATCAATCGCTAAGTGCATTTGATGGTCATTGACAGGCGTTCCTCTGATAATCAGCCCATTCAGAAATGCTCTTGCCCCAAAATCGCCCACTAACTCGACTTCCACTTCATCCGGAAGGTTAGGACATGAATCTAAAGCAATTAAAGTACCCGTTTCGGACACATTGATGGTTTGCCCAGTCCAACTGCCGTCAGGAGTGTGAATTGCCGCTCCAAGGCGTCGCGGCAAGCGGTGCGTCCGGCGCAGTTGCGGTTGCTCTAAGGCGACGAGCATAGCAGCCATCAGCAGGACTAGGTTAAAGAAGCACCACATCCCGTTGACCAATACGGCCTGAGTATCCTCTGGGCGCAAGATTAGCCAAAAGGGAATAGCAACTATGGAGAGGACAACGAAGCCCCCTACTATCAGTAGCCCCCGTATGGACTCCCAATCGAAGTAGCGCTTAGTGACAGTTAACCCCTTGTCGGTCACGTTAAATGAACCTAGTTTAGGGTTGATCAGCGCCATCAGGGTGACATACCCAGCCTGGAACGCCATTGTAAATTCAAAAATCTCGTTCCAGAAGGAAAATCGAACCTCCTTGTAGGTGATGTAGTTAGCGTTTAGGGAAAGGAGAATATGGGGAAGGGCATAAACTAAGGTTTCTAATCCCAAACCTTGGATTGGGTTGATGCCAAAGAGTAAAAACAGGGTAGGAGCGATCGCATACATGATCCGGGGAAACCCGTAGAAGAAGTGCGACGTGGCTGAAAAATAGCACAGCCGCTGAGGAATAGTCAGATTTAGCTTCGGGTTAATGAGCGGGTTTTCGATGCGCAGAATCTGAGCCATTCCCCGCGCCCAGCGAACTTGCTGCCCCACATAGGAAGAAAACTTCTCAGGGGCAAGCCCTGCCACCATAATTTTGTCGTAGTAAATCGACTTGTATCCCAGAGAATGCAAGCGGAAAGCCGTGTGACAATCTTCTGTAACCGTTTCTGTGGCAATTCCCCCGACCTGAAGCGCATACTCTTTGCGAATCACAGCCGCCGAGCCGCAGAAAAAGGCAGCATTCCAGAAGTCATTACCTTTTTGCAACACCTTATAAAAGAGTTCATTTCCTACCGGCACTCTCCCCCCAGTGAGCAGGTTGCGCTCAAAGGGGTCGGGGTTGTAGAACCAGTGAGGGGTTTGAACAAACGCCACTTTAGGATCGACGAAAAAACCCACAGTATCCTGGAGAAACTGTCGCGTTGGGATGTGGTCGCAGTCAAGGATCAGCACTAAGTCGCCGTCAGTGCGGCGAAAAGCCGTATTGATATTCCCTGCCTTGGCGTGTTCGTTGTTGTCCCGTGTGAGCATTGTGCAGCCGATTTCCTCACACATTTGACGCAACTTTTCCCGACGAGCTCTATATTTCTCGGCTCTCCCATCATCCAAGACATAAACTCGTTTTTTGTCCACTGGATAATCGAGCGCGATCGCTGCCAATGCGGTCTTACGAACAATCTCAACATCCTCGTTGTAGGTCGGGATATAGACATCAACTTTAGGCCACTGGTCTTGGGGATAGAGGGACAGATCGACGGGTTCCCGGTCTTGGATTTTCAGGGTTTGAAAGTACGCCAGCACCAGGGTCATGATGGCGTATAGTTCCGCTCCGTACAACAGTACACAAAATATGCCGTTGAGCCAGCTATCAAAGTTCAGCGTGTAAACTGTGCGGTAGTACAGGTAACGCCCTGTTGTCACCAGACTCAGCCACACTAAAAACAAGTGGAAATACTCGCTGATTTGCTTATCTGACTGGCGAGACTCAGCTCGCACAACTACCAAACCAATCGCAATGAGCAGCACAGCGACGACTCCCTGCTGCCAAACCTTCAGTGGCGTAATAATCAGGGGGGCAGATAATAACAGCAGCAGTAGAATAATCCACTTCAACTGGCTCAACCCCAGCCGCTCCAGCACTCGGTCAAAAAACTGGGGCAGGCGTTGAATGAGCCATGCGGTTAGCGAGGGACGATATCGCCTCAATGGAGGTCTGGACGAGGAAAAGGACATGGCTAGTGGTTGGTGGTTAGGGGTCAGGGGTCAGGGGTCAGGGGTCAGGGGTCAGG
>JAIUYC010000611.1 GCA_020216575.1 Coleofasciculus sp. S288
ATTGTCTCGCTCTGGTCAGTCCCCGATGCGCCTACTGCCGACTTGATGAGTGAGTTTTACCGCCAGTGGCAGCAGAATCCAGACAAAGCTCAAGCTCTGCGACAGGCGATGCTCATTACCATGCAAACCCATCCCAATCCCCGAAGCTGGGCTGCCTTTACCTTAATTGGAGAAGCCCAGTAATAAAAATCCCTACGCCCCGTACCCACTGAACTATTGCTCTTCGTTCTGGATGATGTGAATGTTCTCAAACCCAAGCAAAATTCCTAAAGTCCATATCTTGGTTTTCCGAGAAACGCTCTATTATCAAGTTCGAGCGGCAAACAGATTAATGCATTCCCGTAAATTTCTAGTCGCAAAGTCAGGAGCTTTTTCAAAACTGAGTGGATGAAGCTCGTTCGTTGTTATCGAGTCTCTTTCACCGAATGACCATTTAGCCCCCTCTCGAGATGGCTCCAAATAAGCAATCTTAACGTTAGCAATACCATTAACGTCAGCCGTTCCTCTAAAACAATTACTATGATCGGATTGGAGGATATACTCCTGCCCAGTAATCAAATTACCAGTTTTCCTAAAAACGACATACTTGCTCCCCGTACTGTTCGTCTCAGGTAATTCACCATAAAAATAATATCCGTCAGGCAAATTTTTAAGCCCCTGATTCTTGCTATTTGCTGCCTGTTCAATTGGGGGAATTGGGCGTGTTTGATTCGTTTGGGGAATAGAGGGTGTCTGATGCGCTGGTGGAGTTGCAGGTGATTGGTAAACTTGGGGATTGGAGGGGGGTTGATACGCTTGGGGATTCGAGGGTATCTCCTCAACTCGAGGAACTGGGCGCGTTTGATAGACTTGCGGAACTGGGAGTACCTGATAGGCTTGGGGACTTGAGGGCGTCGGAGACGCTTGTAGAGGTGACTGAGTCGGAGACGCTTGTGGAGTAGGTTGGGTTTCGACGGGGGGAAGTGGAAGCGTCTGATTGGCTTGCGGGCTAGGAGAGGCCTGATTTTCTTGAGAAGTTGGAGAGGACGGCTTACAGCCAAAGGACGTAATCCCCACCCCTAGCAAAATTACTATTAAGTTAATTAGTTGTATACTGCTGGAGTACATATTGACTTCTTTTGTATTAGCATTACCTATTCTTATCTCTTGACTTGCCTGAGTTCCACGGTTGTACGGGAATCATTCAAGCCTTTGACTCCATTATCATTCTCCTAATTCAGGAATGCCTTAACTCTGCTTCAAAATTCTCTCTCCGTAGTGTAGCGATATCGCGGAAATTCCCTGCCTCGCCTGTCTTGATGTGCTGGTGTGTGGGGAGAGATGAGGTTTTCCTGTGCGATCGCGCTGTGGCAAGACTGGGGAGTTGAATCAGCGATCGCAGCGTTGAGTGACTTGAATATGCAATAATTATTCCGGTTATGACCATAAATCTCATACGCTTCGCGTCCTTTAGCGCAGCTTGGCGGAAACTAAGTGACCAGCTAAGAAGCGATAAACACCTTATGCTAAAAGAACTTTTGACTTTTGACTTCCAAAGAAGCGGTACTAGGTGTAGAGATACAACATTACCCTTTATTAGTCGAAACGTTACCCAATCTAATACCGGAGTTCCCCTTAAAGCCACCTCCTCCTGACGTTAATATCAAAATCAAAGCCGTTGGTGATATCGTTCCTGGTACAAACTATCCAAGTAACCGACTCCACCCTCAAAAGAAACTCCTGTTTCAGGCTGTTCAACCTATTCTTAAAGGGGCTGATTTATTATTTGGTAATTTTGAAAGTACACTTACCAATCATCCTTACTCTCCCAAAAGGAGGAGAGGTGGGTTAATTGTCGCCTTTCGCACTCCTCCAAGTTATACCCAGATTTTAAAAGAGGCGGGGTTTGATGTGATGAGTGTTGCCAATAACTATTCCTTTGATTTTTCGCGTCCGGGGTTTAATGACACGATTCAAAACTTGGAAAAGACTGGGATTAAAGCCCTTGGCAAACAAGGTCAAATCCTGATTGCTTACCGTAAAGGTTTATCGATTGCCTGGATTGGCTTCAGCATTCATCTAAATCGGCAGGGCATTCCTTATCGCGATCGCTACTTTCGGAGTGTAGGTCTGATTCGCCAATTAACCCAGAGTAATTTTCCTCAAACTCCCCTCGTTATCAATAAAAAGGGTCAAATTCTTCGTAAATAATCCTCTGTTAGAGGGAGCATTCCAAATTTGCAACTTGAAAGAAGGGTGAGGAGAATTTATATCTAAATGCTCTCCCCCTCTCCCCCTCTCCTACTTACTCCTGTTGCTCAGATTCGATTTTTGTCGGTGCTTCCTCCTTTTCGCCGAGCACATCAGCGTCACAGCCTATACAGTACCACCCGACTTCTGAATCTTCACTCAGTTTGATTTGCACTAAATCTGCCCCGCATCGGTGACATTTTGGTGTGTCCATGAATGAAATGCTCCCAACTTTGTCCTTAGTCGTTTTCTTAATTTTTCCCGATTCATGCCTAAATAAAGCTTAAATCTTGCCAAAATTTAGCACGAATTAATGAAATCTTGACTGAATACATTGAATCTAAATGCCAGCTATAAATTCTTACCTGGACGATTGCCCCAAGAAAGAATTTTTGTTCGATTATCTGCTCTAGGGAGTATTTGGCAGGAGAGCGATCGCACCTATCTAAGGGAGTACATCTTTGGTAGTAATTTCTGGGTTAGCAATCCTTAAGATTATATTAAGCATATTTCATCATCTATCCTCGGAAAGAGGCTCAAGAGGTTAGGACTTATGAATATTAATGACTAAACACGGCGTAATAAAAGTTTTGGAAAAGCCTCGATTATGTTGACTGCAAGCTCGATGTCTTACTCGTTAGGTCTACCCCTGCACAATCGCAGAGGTGAACCGGATGCCATGAATATAGATGGTCTGCTTAGAGGACTGAATATACTCTTGGTAGAGGACGACTCGGATTCAGCAGAGCTGTTTAACGTTATCTTTGAATTAGCCGAAGCTAGAGTGATGACCGTTGCATCAGCTAGAAAAGCTTTAGAGCAGCTAGAAAGCTATGAGCCGGATATAGTGATCAGTAACCTTGCTCTACCGGATATGGATGGCTACTCACTAGTGAAAAAGGTGTGTACCTCTGAGAAAATCCGAGGCAGGGAAATCATCGCTGTGGCGGTGACGGCATCCGCTAGAGAGGTAAACCTTGCTAAGGTGATGTCGGCAGGCTTTCAGGCTTATATACCGAAACCGATTAACCCAGCAATGTTAGTTACAGCACTGGCTAATTTGCTACATTAAGTACCGGTGCTTTCCCGCTAAGCCTAGCGTTGAGTGTGGCTAAAATATGGGTTGTCTATCAATCCTCTCGCCAATCGCTCAATCAATTCCGAGCGACTAATCCCCATCGTCTCAGCATGAGCATCGAGGACATTAGCAGCAGTGGGTGTCAGCATAATATTCATGCGCTGTTTTTTCTCACCGTGCGCTTCCCGTTGTGTGCGCCTGTGCTTAGGCATCTTCATACACCCCTAAAAAAATACAAGTTGCAAGTTGCCATCATTATACGCACACATAAAGTGAATATCCTGAGACTCTCCCCCTCAATCCCCTATCTCCCAAAACTAGGAGAGGGGGAGGCAACACAGGGGTTCGAGACTCCCCTTTTCGGTAGGATAAATTTCAATCTCAGAGGTATTGAAAAAAACAATGACTGAACCAACTGGCTCAGCTTACCGGATAGAAAAGGATTCTATGGGGGAGTGGCAGATTCCCGACAGTGCCTATTACGGCATTCAAACGCTGCGAGCTGTGGAAAATTTCCCCATCAGCGGCATCAAACCGTTGCCTACCTATGTAGATGCCTGCGTGCTGATTAAAAAAGCAACGGCGATTGCCAATGGCGAACTCGATTGCATTCCTCAAGACATCAGCCGTGCCATCGTCCAAGCGGCGGATGAAGTCCTTAAAGGACAGTTGCGCGACCAATTTGTTGTCGATGTCTACCAAGCTGGGGCTGGAACCTCGCACCACATGAATGTCAATGAAGTGCTGGCAAATCGGGCGCTGGAAATCCTGGGTGAGCAAAAGGGAAACTACAAGCGTGTCAGCCC
>JAIUYC010000612.1 GCA_020216575.1 Coleofasciculus sp. S288
CCCATTCTCTCATTAATCGGAAGAACCGTGCCGTATCCTCCACCATCGTGTAGGTACGCTCTTTTCCATCCGCCGGAGAATAAGACGCACGGGTTAAAGCATAGTACGGCAACCCCCAAGGGCAATCAATTCGCGTTACAGTTCCCGAATAGAGCAAGCGGCGCTTGATGTGTTCTGCCATAGCTTCGCTCAAAGGCAAACGTTGCTCTGGGGGCAAATCTTCCTGAGACCGAGCGTGCAAAAATTCAATTAATTCCAGAAACTGAAGGGAATTCACGACTTGGGCATCCGGTAAATTAGGCGGAAGTTTTTCCTCAATATGGCGTTTTTCATCCAGGCTGAGGCTAGTTCCGTAAATGCGCGAACGCCCTGGCTGCCACGGATAGTGTTCCATCCAGACATAGGGAAATTGAATCAGGTAGCGAGGCTCCTGAGAACCCAGCATCTTCAAAAGTTTCCCTGCCGTTAAGGCTTGTCTGACTTCCTCAACGATTACCTTGACTCGTTTTGGCTCAATGTGGTGTAAATGCCCCGTCATCCGGGTATTTTCACCTTGCTCCAAGTAGGTCATGTATATAGCACATTTAGCAGCGGTTGCCGCTGCATCTAGAAAAGCCCCGTGTCGGTGTCCACTGGTTCTCATCGCGCTGAAAGCCAGGTACAGCATAATCTGATCCATTGCACTGGGGCTAAGGCTTTTGATCAGATCGGTTTGGTTGATCATCTTAGGGGCGGTCACATCGCATGGGTACAAAACTTTTGTTCTTTATGACTTGCCTCACTGGTTCACCCGCTCAGTCAGATCAAGTCATGAAACAGAACATGCGCTTATTTAAAGCACCCTAATGTTTTGAAGCGGAGTTCCCCTGATTATAAGAAATCGAGGGAAAACCGAAAACTGGAAGAACTCCCCCGCTGGGAATGGAAACAGGGGGGGTGAAATTCTTCCAGCAAATTTTATAATAACTCAGAGTTCAAGCTTTCCTGTGATCTAGGACAATACCCGGCGACGGGCTCCCCTATGAGGACGCTTGTCGTCCTCTTGGCTAGTTTGAGTGGCCGCTAGACGTTGACTGGAAGTAGCGGATTTTAGTTGTAAGGTTGAGTGAGTAGCAATAAGCTGGGAAGTAACAGGCAGAGAGCTTGTTAACAAACCCAGCAGAATGACAAAGGCGTAAGTTCGCATAGCCAAAGTTGATTCAGGGGTTCTGGTCACTAGGAACAGCAGAGTGTTCTCTTCGGGGGAGAACTCTCAGCGTCCGCTACCCCGATGAGGGGACTTATCATCCCTTCGGGAGCTGGCAACCACTGGCAGTTGAGTGAAAATAGAGCTGTAAATGCGCATAGCAGATGTCCGTATCAGGGTTTCTAGTACCTGATACGGAGTTCTTATTAAGGCGTCAGGAAAAGCTTTCGCCGAAGTTTATTGGATTTTTCGCCAATTGATGATAGGCTAGGTTGCTTATGCTTAACGCTAAACGGTTCCGTTACCAGTTTGCGATCGCGGTTTTATAGCAACCGCCAAGGCGGTTAGGACATATATGAATTTAGTAGAGACGTTCCACCGGAACGTCTCTACTAAAGTTCGTTTGTCCTAAGCGATGTGTCCACTGCTATATCTCAAACAAGGAGCGGCGTATAAAGTCCATCTCTTTTAAAGATGCGAGGAAATGCCGCCGCCCGGTAATTGGTAATTGGTGAAGTTTTTGGTCTGTACTGTCTTTCTCTCCAATTACCCATTACCAGTCGCGAAGATATGCAAATTTCAAGCACGACAGCTTACTAAGCACTAACTACTTCTATCTTTTCCACCACCAACCACCGCCCCGACTCGTTGAGACGCCCCCAAACCACGAGTTCCTGCTGGTCGGTACAACTCCGGAGTTGCTCATTCACTTCAGGTTGTAAAGTAATCAGAATCCAGGTTTGACCCCCATAAATCGGAGGTTCAGTCAAAGTAATCGTATAGTCTTGCTCAGCGCGGCGTTGAAAAATACCAGTGAATTTGAGAGCAGGTGAGCCGGTGAGGGGGTGAGCGGGTAAAGATTGTTGTTTTTCCCTACATTGGAGCCTAAGCTCTCTCCCCCTCTCCCCCTCTCCCCCTCTCTCCCTCGTGACATTACCCGTTTTTGGATAGTCCTCTGGGTTATCGAGATAGTAACGTTGCCAGTACAACCAATCTGGATGATTTGATGGCACATCAAACAGAGGGATAATCGCGGCTGGAGCTGCTGAGTCTTCTAACAAGGCGTCTTGGATAAACCTTACGGGCAAATTTCTGGGTTGACACCCCATCCTCACGCACAACGCTGCTGCCATCCCCGCCGCTTGACCAATATTCATGACCACCGGCTGCAACCGAGTTGAACCATTGGCGATGTGAGACACAGAGATATTTTTCTCGCAGACGAGAAGACCATCCGTTGATATCGGCACCAAGCAACCATAGGAAATGGTAAACGGTGTTCCTGTCCAGCGACCTCCCCAGCGAATCGATTTCGGTTTTAAGGAAAAATTAACGCCCGGATAGTGGTGGTCGTTAGCGTAATTCCCCACAGCGATGGACGTTACCCCGTCTCGCTGCCCGACTCCTCCCGACTGCTGCATTGGCAAGGACGCCACCTGTCCCCCAGACATTGGTAAAATATCTTGCTCGCGCAACGTTACCAACCCTATCAGCCGTCGGCTTTCGCGGTAGTAAGGATGTAGGGCATAGGCTCCCCCACCTAAGGTACCCAGAGTCGGGAGTGAGGGGAAAATGTCTTGTGCCAAACCGTAACGATGTCCCAGTTGAGTTTGAAGAAAACGAGCAAAACTCTGCGCGTGCCAACGGGCTTCCTGAAGAAACTCTTGCCGCAATGCCTGAGAGCCTACTAACCGCTCGACGCCTTTACCATAGTCATTGCCGCACTGAGGCCAGTTAATCATAAACAGTCCCTCTGGCAGGCGTCCGTAATTGAGGAATCGTTCAACCCCGTAGCCCTCCCAAGCCCCAACAAACTTCTCTGGGGCGTTATTGGGAGGCGGTGGAATTTCCGGCGCATTTCCGCTAGGGCCAAAATCTTTGAGGATAACGACCCAAGTTGGAGCCTGCACCGGATATTGCTTTGTTAGTTCGTTAGGAAACGCAGAAGCGCTGGGTTCCTCAAACTCAGATTGCAATTCCCAACCCCAACGATGCGGCACGTCTGCCAACGCCAACAGGTCTCCAAGTTCAGTGGCATCCAGGATAATCGTGGCATGAATGGTGAACTCAGCGAACCGGACACCTGTGATGCAGCTACCTTGTCGCAAAACGTCTAGAGGAGATTGTCCAGTAATCCACTTGAGGTTGGGTAACTCCTGCACCCAATCAGCCAGTAGCTTCGCCCCGATGCGTGGGTCATAGCTAAACATACTGACCCAACTATTGTCCAATCCACCAGGCTGTCGATGCCACAGTTTCCGCACAAAGGAACCCCAAAGACCGGTTTGAAAGGCAGCAAGTTCATTTCCATCAGGGGCTGAGACGCCCGCAGAGGTCAGCATTCCCCCTAGCCAAGGGGTTTCACTCACCAAGATAGTTCGGACGCCTTGACGCGCCGCTTGGATGGCAGCCGCCGTACCGCCAGTACCCCCTCCGACAACTAGGACATCAGCAGATAGTTCGTTCATAAGCAATTCGCTCAATAGCAAGCGATCGCCAACGGGATACAGTAACGTTTATAGTTACCGATATACTCCCGACAAGGACTGACTTGGAGTATACCGTGCTTGGTAAACACTACTCTAAAGTCAACTACCCCACACTCCGCATTCGCTGCGTGTAGGGCTTGAAAGAGACAAGTCTTTCAACGTAAGAGCTGACTAGCACAACAAGCCTCTATTTGGTACGCACTCTCAGGTACTTCCCTAGCTTGAGTTATCTGCAAAACAGCTTGTCACTGTTTCGTCTAAAAGGCGGAATCATCTTGATAGAGGTGTGCGAAGGGACTTAAAACTTGACTCCAAGGATTATCTCTTTATGCGAGTACCAGTTTTATCTGTGGGTGGTCTACCCGTAGGGACAAGACAAAAGTGCCGAGGTTGACCATCAAAGATGGCAAGTTTCGGATACCAATGTCTGCCCAGTT
>JAIUYC010000613.1 GCA_020216575.1 Coleofasciculus sp. S288
TCCCTTTCCCCTGGGTGAACAGGATATCTCAGATAAGTTTCAGATTCCCCAAAAACTGTATGGCAGGGAAAACGAAATTGAAACGGTACTCACAGCGTTTGAGGAAATCAGTCAAGGGAGTACTGTTCTCCAGTTAGTCGCAGGGTATTCGGGTATCGGTAAATCTGCCTTAGTTCAGGAACTTTATAAGCCGATTACCCGACAACGGGGGTATTTTATCTCCGGTAAATTTGACCAGTTCCGACGCAACATTCCCTATTCAGCAATAGTAACAGCATTCCAGGAATTAGTGCGGCAATTGTTAACAGAAAGCGAAGCACAGCTCAATACTTGGAAAGAAAAACTATTAGCGGCATTTGGTTCTAACGGGCAGCTCATTATTGATGTTATTCCAGAAGTGGAATTGATTGTGGGCAAACAACCTCCCGTGCAAGAGTTAGGCCCCATGGAGTCGCAAAACCGATTTAATTTGGTTTTCGAGAAATTCATTCGAGTCTTTTGCCAACCTGAACATCCATTAGTGATTTTTCTAGACGATCTCCAGTGGGTTGACTCCGCCACGCTCAACCTAATCGAACTGATGATGACGGATGAGAATACGCAATATCTCTTTCTAATTGGTGCGTATCGGGATAACGAAGTCAGCCCCACCCATCCGTTGATGATGACTTTAGATGGATTGCGACACAAAGGCTCTATCATCCATCAGATTACCTTAGCTCCCTTAGAACTGGAACATGTTACTCAACTGATTGCTGAGACATTATCAAGCGAAGCTCGAGCGGTTAAACCGTTGGCTGAGTTGATTATGCGTAAAACCAACGGCAATCCTTTCTTTGTCAATCAATTTCTGAAAACCCTCTATCAGGAAAACCTGCTAACGTTTAGCGTTCCCCAAGCAGGAAGTCAAGGGAGATGGCAATGGGATATCGCCCAGATTGAGGCGATGGACATTACCGATAATGTGGTGGAATTGATGATTCGGAAATTGAAGAAGTTTCCCGCTAACACGCAACAGGTGTTGCGCTTGGCAGCTTGTGTGGGGAACCGCTTTGCACTTACCACCCTGGCAATTGTTCATGAAACGTCAGCCGCAGAAACATTTCAAGACTTAATGGGGGCAATTCAGGAAGGATTGGTCATTCCTATCTCTGAGTTGGAAACAACAGATAAAGAAATTCTCACCTCTCAACTCTTAATTCTCAATTTTAAATTCCTACACGATCGCGTGCAGCAGGCGGCTTATGCCTTGATTGATGATGACGAGAAAAAAGCCGTTCATCTGCGGATTGGCAGGCTATTGCTGGAAAATCTCAACCCGCAAGAGCGCTCAGAACGAGTCTTTGAGGTGGTGGATCATCTCAATATCGGGCGGGACTTGATTACTGAAGAAAACGAACAAATTGAATTAGCCCAATTGAATTTAGAAGCGGGTCAAAAAGCCAAAGATGCAACGGCTTACGCAGCGGCGCAACGGTATTTAAATTGTGGGATAAAAGGGGTAGAAACAAACGGCTGGAAGGACTCCTATGACTTAACCTTTACGCTTCACAAGGAATTAGCCGAAGTTGAGTATTTAAACGGCAACTTCGAGGAATCCGAAGCCTTGATTAACCTGACAATCGAGCATGCCAAATCGGTGCTGGAAAAGGCAGAGATGTATCGATTGTTAATTGTGCAGTACACGCTGAGGGCAAAGTGTCTAGAGGCGATTCAAACAGGACGAAAAGCGCTGTCCCTCATTGGCATTCATTTACCCGAAGAAAACTTACAAGATGCCGTTCTTGCCGAGCTGGAAGAAGCAAAGCAAAATATTGGCGATCGCAGTATCGCCTCCTTGATTGAACGAGCAGAAGTAACCGATCCAGAAAAGAAAGTGGCTATTAAATTGCTGGCCAATCTAGCCGCCCCTACCTTCGTTGCCGATCAAGCGCTTTTCCCCATTGTTAATCTCAAATCATCCAATCTATCGCTCAAATACGGGCCCTCCTCTGAGTCGCCCATCGGTTACGCCAACCATGGACTTGTCCTAGTTTCTCGGGGTGATTATCAAACCGGCTATGAGTTCGCGATGATGGCTCAAAACATCACCGTGAAAACCAATAATTTGAGCCAACGCTGCAAAATTGCGTTAATCGTTAGCACGGAGATTGGCATCTGGGTTAACCATCTCAGATGGGCAGACGGCATTTTAGATTCCGGATTTCAAGCCGGTTTGGAATCAGGGGAACTGCAATGGGCGGGATATATCCTGATGTACAAGTTACTGAATGGATTGTTCCAGGGGAAAAATCTGGAAACGCTGTTGGCAGATATTCCTAAGTTTTTGCAGTTTAATCACAAAACTGAAAATAACTGGTCGATTGATATCTTATTAGGCGCTCAAGCCGCCATCTTGAACCTCAGCGGACTCACGTCTGGAAAATTTGATTTCACCTCAGACGCCATTCACAGCGAAGAGGAGTATTTCGCTGTTTGTCAGTCCCATCAAAGTGCTTTAGCCATTTGCACCTACCAGATTTTGAAATCCCAAACTCTCTATCTCTATGGGGAGTACGCTGAAGCGTTTCACTATTCATCCGAGGCGGAAAAGCTACTCGTGTATGCGGTGGGACATAACCAATTAGTCGAACAGAATTTCTATAACTCGCTGTGTTTAACCGCCCTTTATTCATCCAGTGATAAATCTGAACAAAATCAGTATTGGGAGAAATTAGAATCCAATCAAACACAACTGAAAATTTGGGCAGAGAACTGTCCGGAAAATAACCTGCACAAGTATTGGTTAGTGGCAGCGGAAATGGCTCGGATTGTGGGCAACGATATGGATGCGATCGCCTTGTACGATCGCGCCATTGAATCCGCCAAGCAGCAAGATTTTACCCAGAATGAAGCCTTGGGGAACGAACTGGCAGCGAAGTTCTGGTTAGCGAAAGGCAAAGAGGAATTTGCCCAACTCTACCTGACGAAGGCACGCTATGGGTATCAACTTTGGGGAGCAAAACGCAAAGTTGAGGAGTTGGACAAGAAGTATCCCCAGTTACTCGTTAGAAAATCAACGCCAACAAACACGGGAGTTCCAGCGACAAAGACAACCACGACGGGTAGCGGTACGGGTGAGGCGCTGGATTTAGCCACGGTGATGAAAGCTAGTCAAGCGATTTCTGGGGAAATTGTATTGGAGAAATTGCTGGCGAAGTTGATGAAAATTACGATTGAGAATGCTGGTGCTCAAAAAGGCTTTTTGATTCTGCATTCCCAGACAGAACTAGGACATGAGGAAGGGCATTGGGCGATCGAAGCAGAAGGGGCAGTGGATTCTGACGAGGTGTGCGTATTGCGATCGCTTCCCGCAGATGCTGTCAATCCTACCACTCAGCTTCCCTTCATGTCCCCCTCTATTATCAATTACGTCGCTCACACTCAAAAAGATGTCGTATTAAATGATGCCACTCGTGAGGGACAATTTACCCGCGATCCCTACATTGTCGCCACTCAACCCAAATCGATTCTCTGCACTCCCCTACTCAACCAAGGCAAATCAATCGGCATTGTTTATCTAGAAAATAATCTCACTACGGGTGCTTTTACACGCGATCGCGTCGAAACCTTAAGAATCCTGTCCGCGCAAGCCGCCATCTCCATTGAAAATTCCCGCCTGTACAAGCAATTAGAAGGGTACAGCCGAACGCTGGAAATTAAAGTAGACGAAAGGACGCAGGAGTTAAAAGAGAAAAATCAAGAACTCCAAGCCACGCTGAAAAAGCTGAAAGCCACGCAAGACCAAATTATTGCCCAAGAAAAACTCGCCTCTCTAGGCGCTTTGACTGCCGGGATTGCCCACGAAATTAAAAATCCCTTAAACTTTGTGAACAATTTTGCCGAACTGTCCGCCGAGTTAACCCAGGAACTGCTCGAAGAAATTGAAAATCAACAAGACCGATTAGAATCAGAAACCATCGAATATATTGAAGAAATTCTCAGTGACCTCGAACAAAATGTTAAAAAAATTAACGAACACGGCAAACGAGCGGACAATATTGTGCGTGGTATGCTGATGCACTCTCGGGGGCAAAGGGGAGAGCGGCAACCGACGAACATTAAT
>JAIUYC010000614.1 GCA_020216575.1 Coleofasciculus sp. S288
TCATATCAAGGGTTTCAGGAGCGGTGACGCACTCATTTAAACAGCAAAGGCTGCAAACCCTTGTGGAATAAGGAATGCAGCCCCAAAAATGAATCAACCTCAGAAAACACCTACCGACTGTCACCATCAAGCCAAAAAAATCGAATTATCTCGCAGTCGCTCATCGCCGATTCGCTCCACCTTCCTCTGGCAGCAAACACAAAGAAAGTAAAAGCGGATGCTATCCTGGCCAGATTTGATGATCTTACCCCAAGCGCGATCGCAACTTAGCATTAGGATTCGCAACTTAGCATTAGGATACAGTCGCCAAGCTAACCTTTAACTCGGCGCTTTTGAATAGCCTGGGCTGCTCTCCTATCTCTGATATAAGTTAACAGTTTAGCTTTGGCTGCACCCTCTATCTTGTAAGTTTCAAGAAATCTCACAATGTCTTGAATCTCCTCTTCGGTAAATCCAGCTCGATTGCGCCGTGGCGGCGGGAATATGCTGTTGTAGTTTTTGGTTGTGTTGTTCTTAATCCTCATTAGTTTCACCCCCTAATCGAAGTTTCAACCGTCAATGCAACGCTATAGCTACATCGACAATCTAGTAGACAGGGAAGCTAGATTTATGGGTTCTCTATCTTCTGCATAGTGCTGAAAGGTATACCAGCCTTGTACAACTTGGAACGGTGGCTGCAACCCCTCAGAGACTGAGTAAGTTTACCTTTATATTGTAGCAATTGCTACAGTTTTTATCCAGTTACCAAGGATTCCCAACTAGCGTAAAACCCGACCAATAATGGGGATGTGAGAACTGCTCATTTTTTAGCATTGCGAGTTGTGCTTGCCTCAGAGCTTCTGCCTTGATGGTATTTTCCTGAAACAACTGTCCATAAAACCCTGTCATTAACTCTAAAGTACCGCGATCGCTAACTTCCCACAGACTCCCTAAAACAGACTTAACTCCCTCTCGATGAGCAAATCCTGCAAAACCTAGCTCAATGTCTTCATCTCCTAAACCCGTCTTACAAGCACTGAGTACTAATAACTCAACGGGAGGGGTATTCAACTTTAATTTGCGAAATTCATCAAACGTCAGTCGATAGTCCCAAAGCTGAAGGTAGGAATCTTTGGGAGATTCAGCGTTGAAGTTGGCATGGGTTGCTAGATGAACAATACCAAACGGTTGTTCTCTACGCTGCGACTTCAGGTTCTCTAAGGTTAATTCCTCATTGACCAAATCTTCACCAACCTTACTCCCCCATATATTGTGAATCATTGCTATCTCTTTCTGTACATCAGGTAATGCCGATAGGCCGTTGTTAAATTTTTCGACTCCCATCGCTAGAACTTCAAGTTGCCGAATATCAACGTATCGGGTATCCGTCAAGCTCATGCTAGGCATAGAGCCAACACTGTATTTTTCTACAACAAAATTCTTGCCATCGTACAGCGCGGCCAAGGGCAGAGAACGCAAATCTTCATCCATCACAAACACCAAGTTATTGATGTCTTGCGATCGCAGAGCATTCTCCAACGGGGCAATCAGCCATTGATACAATTGCTCGCCTAGCTTTTTATAGTCTTGTCTGTTAACTTTGTTTCCACTTGCCAATTCTTTACCAAATTTTCGCGCTGTTTCCAATACTTGTTTGTGCGTCGTGTTAGAAAGCGGTTGGCGAGTCGGTAAACCTTGGCTAGTCACCATCACTAATTCCAACTGGAATTCTAACGGGTCAGCCTCTGGGGGTTTTATCTGGAGTATGATTGGAGCTAAGTCGGACTCTCGGATTGGTGAATTGGGGTCTAATCTAAGTTGTTGCTCCCATCGGGGTTGAGTAAGACCTTTGGGTTGAAACGAAACATAAATAATGGCAGGTTTGATGCCTGTTGCCTGCTCAATTTTACTCAGCTCATTTTGAATATCTTTAAGAGTTTTGATTGGAGTTTCCTCAAGCAAAAGATCGAGTGGCTCCAGTGCCATTGGCTGGAGGAGATTAGGTAGCTGTTCAGGGATAGATTCTTGAGTGCCAGATTGTCCAGGGGTAGGGACTTTAGGAACAGGTACTCCAGTGTCGAATCTTTCAGGGGTAGGGACTTTAGGGATAGGTACTCCAGTGTCGAATTCCTCGGAAGTCGGTACTTCAGTGTCGAATTCCTCAGGAGTCGGTACTTCAGGAGCGAATTCCTCAGGAGTCGTTAACTGAAGATTAGATTGCTCTTGAGTCGTGATTTGGATATCGCTTGGCGGACTTCCCTGACTATAAGAGCCTGGAAAAGATTGGAATGGCTCGATTGAATTATTTGTTCCAGTTGTAATCGCTTCATCTGTACCATTATGGGTTGCATCTCCTACCTGAAAAGGAGTGCCGACAGAACCCCCACCGTGTTGAATCGCAACAGAACCTCCCTCAACTCCTCCTGCCGTAGAAATGCTAGCAGTTACCCCATTGCGATCGCGGAAAGTACCCGAAGCCCGGAAAAAATGGTCTATGGACTCAGAGGAATTCAAGGTTGCACTTCTAACAAGACTTACCTCACCATTCAGGTTAATTTGACCCTTAGCAATCAGGTCGGCGGCGATCGCTATACTCGGTGCAGAGATAGTCAGGTTCCCATCTATATTGAGTGCTTGGTCAACGCTGATTGTGCCATTGCCCGTCGCTTGAAACGATACTGAGGCATTAAGGCTGAGGGGATTTGCACTCCGAATAGTGATGTTACCATAACTGTCCGACCCTCCGATACTTAGTGAGGGAGAACTGCCTTGGAACGCGATCGCATTTAAGTCAACGTTTGTTAGATCCAGATTCTCCAAACAACTGTCCACCCATTCACCCACGAGAATGTCTTGGTTAAGAGTCGCAGGTGCCAGCGAAATGGAATTCGTGCGAACTGAACCCACTCCCCCCAACACGTTAATTTCATCAGCCCTCAAAACTATTGAATTCGCCTCAATTGTCCCCAATACCGTCAGCATACCGGGAGTGGTTGCCTCGCTTAGGTCTGTGGAACTCTCAATTCCTGAACCTGTTAACGTGACTGTCCCATCCGGGTTAGCTGTTACTGCTGTAGCATTACCAATATCGCCACCTGTCAGCAACTCTGACCAAGAGAGACGATTTGCGGGTAAGGAGTTCACAACACCCGTCCCAACTCCCGACGCCTGATCCCCAATCGGTTGAATCTCTAAACTCAGCAACACGTCCTGCTGGCTAATCCGCACCAAATTCTCCCCAGGGACTGCCGCTAGTGTAATCTGTCCTCCTGCCAGGGTTCCAGCATTGACTACAGAATTGCTTAGCAGAATCAGGTTTTGTCCCTCCCCTACAGTCAGGTTACCAAAATTGATAATTGTTCCTGGCTGGCTCATTGTCATTGCAAAAGCGTTGGGATTACCCACCATCGCCGCATAGTCATTGACACCAAAAGCATTAAACCAGTTGTTCCCAAACCCAATGCCGTTCGCTGTCGTTACCGTGAATGACGCAGGCACATTTAGGCTGGCATTGGCACCAAAGACAAAGCCTGCCGGATTCACCAAAAACAGATTGGGATTACCGCCTGTAACTTGAATTAGACCATCAATCAGCGAAGGATTGCCACCAACAACCCGGACTAGAATATTCAGGGTTTCCGGGTTGGATAGGAAGTTAGCAATTTGACCTGAATTCAGCCCCAATTGCTCTAAGCTGTGGAAGAGATTGGCTCCGTCACTAGAGCGACTACCCCCGTGGATATCAAAGCGATCGCCATTAGGGGTAACAACCGTGCCTGTACCGTCCGCTGCTGGTATCGGTTGAGCACCTGTAGGAGAAGCAGAAAGCGCAACTGCCAGGGAAACAATAAAGGACAGATGAAAAAAGCGAACTCGGACAGATTTCATCGATAAATGACCCTTTTCACACAATAGTTGAGAATTTCCATCTGAACTCATCTGAAAATAGGAATCAGGATTTAGGAGTTGTAGGGGCGGGTTTAACCAAATATCTGCTTGCCTGCCAGTCAATCCGATAAACCCGCCCGTACTCCGAGTTAGGAGAGGTTGATTTTCATTGTTTCAACGAAGAGTCTTTTCTAGATGGGATATCTCCAGCCCCTGTCAGCTTATGCAC
>JAIUYC010000615.1 GCA_020216575.1 Coleofasciculus sp. S288
GTGTTGTTCCAAGCAATTACTCGTTCTTCTCCTGATTTGGTGAGGATGACGTTGCGATCGTGGGTGTAAAATTCATGTTCTAGTAATTCTAAAAAGCTGTTTTGCTCCCGATGCCTCAGGTGATGGGGTAGGAACGTCTCAAACCAATCTTTGTTCAAGACTTCTGCTTTCGTGTAGCCTACCAATTCCAGGAAATAAGGATTTGTGTACTCTATCTTGCCATTTTTGTCAAGTCCCACAACCCCTAAGCGCACGTTTTCCAGCAAGCTGCGCCAGCGTCGCTCTGCTTCCAGTAGGGTGGCGGCGATTTGCTTTTGTTGGGTAATGTCGCGAGCAACGGTGGAGAGGAGATTGACGCTTCCATCTAGTGATTTGTGAGCGATGAGCAGTTGACTGACAGGAATTTCTTGTCCGTTGTGACTTAAAAACGCCGTTTCACCCACCCAAGTTCCTTCCCGTATGGCGGTAGGAATGCCTTCATCTCGGAGAATTTTATACGCCCACTGGGGATGACAATCCCGGATGGTGAGATGCGCCAAATTCTCATTTTCATCCAACCCCAGAATTTTTCGTCCTGCGCTGTTTAAGTAGTGTACCTTTTGATCGAGACTGGCATGACCGACAACATCCGGCGTAGCTTCCAAGATGGCGATTAGCTTGGCTCGTTCTGCTTCTGCCTGCTTGCGTTGCGTAGCTTGCCGATAGGCATCGCTGATATCCTTATTCACTCCAATAGTTGCGATCGCCTCACCCTGCTCGTTGTACAACGGTACGACAACGGTTTCGCATACGCCCTCAGTGCCATCTTTACGCACAAAGTTAATCTCGCCTACCCAGCGACCTGCCTTGAGCATTTCCTGAAAAACTTCTCCAGTCAATAGGGAGGACTCTTCCGTTCTGTGCAAAATTGCAGGAGTTTTGCCCAATACCTCAGCTTTAGAATAGCCAAATATCCGTTCTGCCGCTGGGTTCCAGTCAATGATACGACCGTCCAAGTCCGTCAGGACGACGGCATCGTATAGGTTTTCAAAGATACATGCCTGTTTGCGCAAAGTCTCCTCCGCCTGCTTGTGATCACTAATATCCGAATGGGAACCGACCATGCGCACAGGGTTTCCAGCTTTATCCCACACTGCCTGCGCCCGTGACAAAATCCATTTGTAGCTGCCATCTTTGCATCGCATCCTATATTCTGCAATGTAGTAAGGCGTTTTGCGTTCCAGATGGGCTTGACGAGCTTGGATCACTCGTTCGAGGTCATCAGGATGGACGAGCATCGCCCATTCATGAGAACTGTTGGAAATCTCATGCTCTTCATACCCCAGCATTTCTCCCCAACGTGCCGAGTAGAAGCAGCGATCGCGTTTGAGGTTCAAGTCCCAAATACCATCATTACTACCCCGTATAGCTAACTGCCAGCGTTCTTCACTCTTGCGCAGTGCCCGCTCTACTCGTTCGCGCTCTAAGAGTTCCCGTTGCAGTTGCTCGTTGGCTTGTTCCAATTTAGCAGTTCGTTCTGCAACTCGCCGCTCCAAGTCTTCGTTCACCTGTCGCAGAATTGCCTCTGCATGCTTGCGCTGGGTAATATCTTGAGCAATCCCAGCCCGACGGTAAATTTCTCCAAACTCGTTGCGGATTGGAAAGCCGCGATCGTGAATCCAGCGCATTGAGCCATCCGGTCGAATGATGCGATACTCAGTGTCAAAAATTCCGGTAGCGTGACGCTCGACATTTTCTATTGCCTCTGGCTTATCGTCCGGGTAAATCGCATCAAGGAATGATTTCGGATTTGCATACAAGTTCTCACAACTGCGTCCCCAGATTTGCTCGTAGGCAGGGCTGACGTAGAGAATTTCACTGACATCCGCATTGCTCATCCAAAAGACTTCATGGATGTTTTCTGCAAATTGGCGAAACTTTGCTTCACTTTCTCGCAACTCTGCCTCGGCACGCTTGCGATCGCTAATATCCATGACCGTACCAAGCATGCGAACGGCTTGCCTCGTCTCGTCGTAGAAAAATCTCCCCTTCCCTTCTAGCCAGTGAATGCTATTATCCGGCCAAACCACCCGGAATTCGTGATGGTAGTCCTGCTGCTCCAGTCGTGACTTATTCACCGCCTGGATGATGGGTTTTAGGTCTTCTGGATAAATGCAGGCTTTAAACGCTTCATAGGTACCACCAAACGTACCTGGATTTAAGCCAAATAATTGTTCACAATGGCTTGACGCCGTAATTTGGTTCGTCAAGACATTCCAGTTCCAGATCCCCATACTGGCAGCATCCAAAGCCATACGCAGTCGTTCTTCACTTAAGTTGGCTTCTAAACGTTGATGCTTTGCAATCTGGCGATGCAAGTAATAGTACGCCAGTCCGAAGAACGTCAAACTCAGGCTGACCAATAGGAACCAACTTGTACCTATACGGCATGTTTGTGCAGCAGAACCTACGAGAATCAACACCTCTATCCCGAATCCGTTAGGCATAAAATTTCTATTCAAGAGAGCTTTTTGGCTTAAGTAAGCGCCCTGTGAGTCTTCACCCATTGTGTCCTAGGTGAAAGCCTGTTTCCACGTTCATGGTTGATGGTTCATGGTTCGTGGTTCATAGTTCGTGGGATGCAGGCAAGATTCCTACCACCTAGCACCTTCTTTTCAATTGGTGATTTCTGTCATTGAGTAGTAGACAAAGATAATCGGTAATGTTTTGTAAAGTTAATCGTCGTCGGCTCTTAAAAAAAATTATTGAATAGATTAGTAAATGGGGGGTTCACAAATTCTTCACTTTTATTTTTTAATTTAAGAAAGAGAAATAAGGATGTATTTTGATACAGTTTAATTAAGAAAAGTAAACCATGAAAATGTACCCGACTAGCAAATTAGAAGAAGCCAGCGAATTACTAGAACTACTGGGTGTTCCCTGTCCTCACACGTTTCAGGAGAAACTCCAGACGCTCGAAGCTTCAGAGGCGGTTTCAGAGGCAACAAGCAAGGGTAAGTTGAAAGGGACGTTGCGAACCTATTACATCCTAATGAAACGGGTTGCCAACAAGATTGCCAATGAGCGCCTCAAGCAGGACTACAGTGCGCTGAAGGGTTATTCCATGAAAATCTGCGTTACGGATTGGCGGGATGAGTCGGAACAGCTTTTCTGGGTTTGAGTCAGGGGTCAGGGGTCGTAGAGACGCGACATGTCGCGTCTGTACAGGGGGTCAGGAGTTCTAGGGGCGGCTTTCACCAAGATATCTGCTTACCCACCCATTAACCCATTAATCCGATAAACTTGTCCGTACTCAGAGTCAGGAGTCAAGAGAGGGAGAAAAGCTGTTATTTTCCATTTTGCCTTGATGGTTTTGCTTTAATGGAGCGGGCTAATTGCCTTTTAATTTCCCAAATTTCCGCAGGATTTGAGTTCGTTCTAAGCGATTGAGGATGCGAGCAACTAGTTCTGGACCGACAATTGGTTTACTTACATAGTCATCCGCACCGGCTGTAAAGACGCGCTGCACTGTTTCTGCATCGGTATGAGCGGAGAGAATGAGTACGGGTAACTCACTCCAAGAGGGGTCATTGCGTACCACTTGGCATAAATCGATGCCGCTTAACTCTGGCATTTCTACATCGAGAATCAGTAGGTCGGGAGCTGACTGCTCTAGGGTCTTCCAGAAGTATTTTGGGTCATCGAGTAGGGTCAGCTTGAACCCCCAAGGCTCTAGGAGAGTGCGCAAAAAATCCAGTAAGTAAGGGTCGTCGTCCACGATGAGCAACTTCGCCTCAGGTGTACTGGATTGGTGCAGGACTTGAGCGATCGCATCCATTGTCTCAGCCGGAGACACGGGCTTCTGTAAAAAGCCTCGTCCTCCCAAACGAGCTACTTTGACTCGATAAGCAAAACTTTCTTCTGCCGTAAATACAACGACAGGCATGGGCGGCTGATACACAGCCAATTCGGCTAACAACTCCAAACCGTTCTCGGTTGAGTCGGGAAAGCACAGATCCAACAGTACAACATCCGGGCGGCAGTGGGCGATCGCTTCCCTTGCTTTGGAAAGGTCAAACGCCACATCAGCTTGCATTCCCCAAGCTTTAGCCTCTG
>JAIUYC010000616.1 GCA_020216575.1 Coleofasciculus sp. S288
CAGCACCACCCAAACCAATGGCTAGGGCTGCCATTTCCCAGCCATCTTTAGGAATGGTGTCATTTTGAATGCGGGCGACTTCGTGCCAAAATAGCAGATTGCGTTGGTCAAGGGCGAGTTGCTCCCATTTTACTAAGTCAATTTGAATCTCAACCTCGTCTCTACCAATCTCTTCAGAGCGGAGCAAGGGTGGATTGACCTCTGTGCTTCCTTCTACCATGACCCAGCTTTGCAATTCTGGAGGTAGTAAGGTTTTTAGACGCCGGAGTTCACTCATCTCGGCTCTGGCAGAAGAGGTTGCATACGATGTCATATATCTGCCTCTACAAAACTCCAAACAATAAATATAAATCGGTTTTTTCTGGTATTGGGCAGCGATTTAGTTGGCTCCCTATCTTGATTCTAAGACGTTCCCCGGTTGGACGCTGAGAACAGTAAGAGTGGTTGCCAGAGGAGAACCCCATAAACGTTGCACGCAACGAAGGATGAAACTCTCTTTCCCCCAGTCCTAGCCTCTATTTTCAAGCCTAAGTGTAACGTTTTCATAACCCATAACTCTTCTCAAACGTTCTTGACCAGGTTAGATAAGTTAGAGAAAAGGTGCATCGCTGAGACAACTTAAGAAGAATGCGGAGTTGTCAAATCCCCTGGATATTACCCCGTTCGCACTTGCCTAGCCCCCTTGCTGGCAGGGATTGGGAAGAGGTGTTGTCTTTGATTGGGAAAACGCCATAAGGGATAGTTTCTACTCATTTAGATAACTGCGATGTTTAGCACTTGGTCTTTTAGTGCACATAGGCTACTAGCTATGGCTTTGTCTGGTGTCGCTAGCCATTTCTTCTTGATGTTGCCGTTTGATGCGCTCAACGGGAGTGGAGGCAACCTCCTGCTTTGGAGTGCATTCGTTATGATGGCACTGGTCATCACCACTCAGCATGTCTTGCTGCGACGCCACAAGGAGTTGCGATCGCTTCAAGTTCAACTCGAGCAGCAGGTGCAGGTGATGGAAACTATCCTCTCCACCTCGCCCGATCACTTTTACATGTTCGACAAGGATGGGCGATTTATCTATGCCAGCCGAGCCGGCTTAGAGACGTTGGGCTTGCAGAAGTCCGATATTATTGGCAAAACGGAGCAAGAGTTGGGATTTCCACCGGAACTTATTGAGCAGCACAAGCAAAGGCGGGAATCCGTATTTGCCACAGGAAAAACATTAAAGGGGGACATCACTCTTCAGACGAAGGATGGAGTTAGATATCACGCATACAGCCTCATCCCAATCCCCGATGCTTGTGGGAACGTCCGGGTTGTTGTCGCGATTAGCAGGGATGTCACGGAGCGCAAGCAAGCGGAGGAGGAGTTGAAGCAGTATCGCCACCGCCTTGAGGAATTAGTGGCCTTGCGCACGGCTGAACTCGTAGCCATTAACAAACAGTTAAATCAGGAGATCGTCGAGCGTCAAAAAGCAGAATTAGCATGGCGCGAGAGCGAACAGCAGCTATTGGCAATTGCGGCGAACCTGCCTGGTTCTGTTTATCGAGCTGTTTTGCATCCGGATGGAGCAGTAACCTTACCCTTCATCAGTGAAGGCGTGCAAGCCATTCTCGGTTTATGTCCAGCCGAAGCGATCGCGAATCCCTCAGCGTTGAGCAAAAGCGTTCATCCCGATGATCGGGCAGGGTTGGGTGAACTGCTAAGCGTTTCCAGCCAAACGTGTCAACCTTTAAATCATGAGTTCCGCATCATTACCCCATCCGGGGATGTAAAGTGGGTTCAGAACATTGCCCACTTTCAACGGGTAGAGAATGGCAATCTAATGGTAGACGGCGTCACTCTGGACATCACGGAGCGCAAGCAGGCGGAGCAAGAGTTACAACGTCAAACCCGATATCAGCAGTTGTTGGCAGAAATAACGCTCCGCATCCGTGAGTCTTTGAAAATTGAGGTAATTCTCCAAACGACTGTTACAGAGCTACAGCAGCTTCTCCAAGCCGACCGCGTTTTATTCTATCGCCTGTTGCCTAATCGCAATGGCCAAGTTGTTGCCGAAGCCGTTGTTCCGGGATGGCAAAGCCTCCTCGGACAGGTTCTTGTAGATCACTGCCTTGAAGGCGAGTACTTAAGGCAATATCGAGACGAAATTCATGCTTGGTCGGATGTAGAGCAGGCAGGCTTCCAGCGTTGCCATCTCGAAATGCTACAACGGTTTAGTATTCGAGCCAATCTCATTGTTCCGATTTTTCTGAAAGATCAACTCTGGGGAATGCTATTTGTTCACCAGTGTTCTGCGCCCAGGCAATGGAACTCATTTGATATTGAGCTTTTGCGACAACTAACCAATCAGTTAAGCATTGCTCTGGCTCAGGCAGAACTTCTAGAACAAGAAACTCGCTACGCTCAGGAATTGGCTCGTTCTAATGCGGAATTGGAACAGTTTGCCTATGTCGCGTCCCATGACTTACAGGAGCCGTTGCGGACGCTTACTAGCTATGCCAAACTTTTCTCCCGCCGCTACTCGGAGCAAGTCGATACCAAGGGCAATCGGTTTCTTCAATACATTATGGAGGAAGCGCTGCGGATGCAAGCACTGATTAACGATTTGCTTTGGTATTCGCGGGTTGGCAGGCAGATTCAAAGCTTTGCGCCTTGTAACTGTGCTACGGTGTTTGATGGGGTGGTAGAACACTTGCAAGAGGCAATCCACGACAGCGGTGCAACGGTTACTCGTAGCGAACTTCCCACGGTTATCGCGGACGAAACGCAGATGGTACAACTGTTTCAAAACTTGATTGGGAATGCCATCAAGTATCGCAGCCAAGAGTCGCCGATTATTCAAGTTGCCGCCGTTCGCCAGGGGGAACAGTGGCTGTTTTGGGTGCGCGATAATGGTATCGGGATCGCTCCGAAGTATGCTGAGCGAATCTTTTTGATTTTTCAACGCTTGCACGCCCAAGAGGAATATCCTGGTACAGGTATCGGTTTAGCGATCGCGGCTAAGATAGTTGAACGACACGGCGGACGTATCTGGGTCGAGTCAGAACTAGGGCAAGGAGCGACGTTCTATTTTACGATTCCCGATTGAGGATGTCTCTCCCTCTCTCCTGAATATAGCAGGGGGAGGAAAACAGGCAGGATTCGACTATTTAGAAACGGCTGTTCTGGCAGTGATTATCAATCTTGTTGAAGTCGGTAACTCCGCCGAAATTTTATTAGTAGAAGATCGGCTTAGTGAGGTAGAGTTGATGCGGGAAGTCCTCCAAGAGTATCCCCGACCTCACCATTTACATGTTGTTAGGAATGGCGAGGAGGCATTAGCGTTTCTATCTCGCCAGGGTAAGTATGGAAATGCGCCTCGTCCCGACTTAATTTTCCTAGATTTGAATTTGCCGAAATTGAACGGGCATGAAGTTCTGGCGGCAATTAAATCCGATCAAAAACTGAAATCTCTTCCGGTAGTTGTGCTAACAACCTCAACGACTGCCAAGGATATCCTTAAGAGCTATGAGCTACAGGCAAACTGCTACATTGTAAAGCCCGTTGATCTCGATCAATTTATCGAAGTCGTTCAGGTAACAATGAAATTTTGGCTAACTTTTGTAGCTCTCCCCCTCCCCTGTGACAAGTATTAATATCAATGGTTCATCGTTCATGAGGTCAAGCCTTGAACAATAAACATTTCGTCTCTGCCTATATTTTAGTGGTGGAAGATAATTTAAAAGACGCTAAACTTTAACAAAAATATTGAGTAGAGGTTTAGGAGCAGCTGGTGTCGAGCATTGGCGAGTCTTAGGGGTTTTCTGGCTTTCAGATCGCTCAAACACTTTATTCAGGGCTATGAGCGCGTTAAGGCCGCACAATCGGACTTCTCACCGCCAATGACCGAGGGACGCCCTCTCTCCCCAGTCAATGTAAGCAAATAAAGAACACGAGGATGGACGCTCAATTACTCAAAGTTCTCTTGGTTGAGGACAACTTTAAGCAAGCTGAACTGTTCAAAGAGTTATTGTCAGAAGCTCAAGCGACACGCTTTGAGCTAACTCACGTTCAGCGGCTTGATGAAGCTCTTAAGCGGTTGAAGCAAGATGACTTTGAT
>JAIUYC010000617.1 GCA_020216575.1 Coleofasciculus sp. S288
GGTAAGGTAGGTGGGGAGATAGGAAGTTGCCCCGATGTTGAATTACCAGAACCTAGGGGAGCTGGAGAGGGGGGTACCGGTAGGAGCGTTGGAATTTGCGAGAGGTAGAGAGTAGAAGGCTTGTCCGGAGTCGCTGAGGATTCTCGGTCAACTGAAACGGCAACGGAACTAGAGCTGCCCACCTTGGAGGAGGATATCTGCGATCGCAATGATGGAGTAGAGTTTATCTCATTGGACTGCTGCGGAACTGATGCGCCTTCTTGAACGACATTAGTATGTGTAAGCTCTCCAACAGCCTGGACAGCAGAATTAATAATGGATACACGTTCAGAGACTGCCTCTGAGCCTAGAGTGGGTTGTTGATCAGCGATCGCAACTAGGGATGATTCCTTTCCAGATAGCTTCGCTGCGTCTAAAGGCTCACTTGCAGTAACATTCTCCAAATCAGTACCCTGAACCACTGGATTCTGCTCTAAAAGCATCATCTGCTGCTCTGGGGGAGTGGCTTGCGCGGTTTTCATGCCACTTACTCCCAAGAGGCTCAAGATTATGACTGACCCAGCGTGAAGCAGGTTAATCCATAGCAGTGGATTCAGGGAGGCAAATCGGGTACAGTTAGGAACCATTGATCGTATGGGCTGGGTTGTTTGGTTGATAAATCTTGGTTCTGCACCCTGTCGCCACTTTAGCAGAGGGTTCGGTATCTGGCGACTCATACTATCTCCCTTGTAATTCCTACCGAACTACCACCCTCAATCAATCGGGAAAGCAGGCAGGGTAGATTGTCAGTTAGGTCTGCTTGAAGAACATCTGATATAACTGAAACAGCTGTTAGTCTCATCGATCCGGATTTTTTAAAGGCTCAATCAGCGATTTTTTTATGCGTCACTCGTCACAACTATCCATCAGTGGTTTCTGACGAATAGGAGGGTAGAAATTGATGCATCCTGATGAGAAATCAAACACGCTGCAAATGGTGTGAAGCGGTTGGTACTGCCTAATGCTCTCTTTATGGAGTAGCCTCGCGAGAGGCAGCCCGACGCAACGCTAGCAACCTTGTGAGCCAGTGACGCATGCAGTAGGAAAAATCGTTTATTTCACAAGTCACTGCTCAAGACTCAAGACGGTAACCTTGAAGAACAAGCATCAAGGACTTCAGCCTTAATAACGTCTGCTCGGTATTTTTGCTGATCAGTCTTAGAAATCAAAAATCTTTAATCGGAGTTTTTAACTGTTATTTAGGACAGAATGCTTCTCAGAACATTCAAATCCAACCCAACACAATCCATAAGGAGCGTGTTGTGATGAGAACAGTAGTGCTTTCCCTTGTATCAGTTAATTTAGTGCTAAAGCATAAAGCTTCAAGAATTTAGTTTAAACTAACCCAGTGCTGTCAACAAACGTTTTTAGTTCAGCCTTAGATGAAGCAATAGGGAGATATAGCGTGTCTCAATGATTCGTGTGATAGCGATGCTTATTGGCTAAGGGTTTCAGCCACATCTTGTACAAATTATTTAGGCTAGCTATAGAAGAATGGAGTAACTGAATTATTTCATCAGAGAGAAAAATCTTCTGCTCCTTAGGAGATGCACCATCAAGTTACTTCCTGATTCCTCATCCTTCATTGGCTGTTGAATGATTTTTACCTGGGTTGACTAGGGTTCAGCGATTCTAAATCTAACAGGTTTTAAATTGCTCAATCTCCTGACAGGAGACTGTTCAAAGTTTGTTACCTGTCGAATTTTCTATGCTCAATACTAGCTTAACTTCTCTAAATTCTAGTGCCAACTCTGTAACGTTTGGAAAACTCACATGCCTGGATATCTTGATAATCTTGGCTTTTTTGGGTATTTGGATGCTTTTTCTCCCAATTCCAACAATTTCCTCTTAAATTCAGCGAACTGTTACACTCTTGCCAAAAAGGCTTGAGAGTATCCTTTAACGCTGGCATTTGCGTTAGACATGCAACTCAGTACGAATGGGACTTAGACATCAGTGCAAGTCACTCCGTCCCTAAATTCAAAGAAGCCATGCAAAAGAAGCGCCGATTGAATGCTTCGCTCTATGAACGTTGCTCCAATCAGCGCTTTCAAGTTAATGAACCTTAGAAGGTTGAAAGTTGGAAGTTTGGACGATAACTCCAGAATCTGCGAGTCTATAACCTACAACCTGCAACCTGCTAAATTTCAACGTTACCGACCAACTCCCACAAAGCGGAAACCAGCAGCAATCAGCTCTTCCCGCTCCAGGAAGTTGCGTCCATCAATCATCACGGGATTGTTCATCAGCTTCGCCATTTTGGCATAGTCCAGCTTCCGAAATTGCTGCCAGTCGGTAACCAATACCAAGGCATCACAGCCATCGGCTAGACGTTCTGGATCGGTTTCCACAATCACGCCGCTTAAACCATGACGCATCCCAGTTTGAGAAATAATTGGGTCGTAGGCTTTGACTTTCGTTCCCAGTCGGTTTAACTGCTCGATCAGATTGAGGGCTGGGGCATCGCGCAAGTCATCGGTATCTGGCTTGAAGGTTAAGCCTAGTAACCCAACAGTTTTCCCTTTAAGGATTTTGAGTTCTTGCTGGAGTTTTTCAACTGCAATCAAGCGTTGGCGTTGGTTGACGCTGACTGTGGCTTTGAGAAGCTGAGCTTCGTGACCGTAATCGTCAGCCGTATGAATCAAGGCTAAGACATCTTTGGGGAAGCAGGAACCGCCCCAGCCAATCCCAGCTTGCAAGAATTTGTTACCAATTCGGGAGTCTAGACCAATGCCTCTGGCGACTTGGGTCACATCAGCACCGACGCGATCGCAAATATTAGCGATTTCGTTGATGAAGCTAATTTTGGTGGCCAAAAAGGCATTCGCAGCGTACTTGATCATCTCCGCCGAGTTGATGTCCGTAACCACCACGGGTACAGAGGGCAATGTTGGATCGTCTGCCACTTTACGGTTGACAATTGGGGAATACAGTTCTTCCATCATCGCGACTGCTCGTTGGCTGTTGCTTCCCAGCACGATGCGATCGGGGTTAAACGTGTCGTAAACGGCTGAACCTTCCCGCAGAAACTCCGGATTGCTGACTACATCAAAATCAGCGGTAATCGCTTCTGCTGGCTCTTCCTCCGCACCGCCACCCGCTGTCACCAAAGCTTTCTGGCGTTCAGCTACGCCATCCAGGACGATCATCCGTACCCAGTCGCCCGATCCAATGGGTACTGTTGATTTATTGACAATCACTTTGTAACTGCTGTCGAGATGGGCGCCGATTCCCCGCGCTACCGCTTCGACATAGCGGGTATCACTTTCACCTGTGGGTAACGGGGGTGTACCCACAGCAATAAACAAAATCTCGCCATGAGCTACACCTGCGGCTAAATCGGACGTAAACTCCAGACGCCCAGCCTGACTGCTTGCCTGCATGATTTCTGAGAGTCCCGGCTCGTAGATGGGCGATTGCCCGGATTTCATCAATTTGACTTTTTCTTCGTTATTGTCTACGCAGATAACGTGATGTCCGATATGGGCTAAGCAAGCACCGGTCACTAAGCCAACATATCCGGTACCAATAACACACACGCGCATGGGGCTGGTCCTCACTGATAGAAATTACGGGTCAGGAAAGAGTTGCTTTTTAAGTATCCTGTTTTCGGCACCCCGAGTTAGACATTGACTTCTTCAATCGAAGGTAGACGATGGACTTCGGAGGTGACTATGCGATCGCGAAAATCCTCTATAGTCAGTTTTAACCCTTCTTGCAAGGGAACGGTAGGTTGCCAACCGAGCAAAGTCTTGGCTTTTGTGATATTCGGTCGGCGACGTTGCGGATCGTCCTGGGGTAAAGGTTTAAAGATAATCTCGGCATCAGGATTCACCATCTTCTGAACAGCCTGAGCCAGTTCCAGGATTGTGTATTCGTCAGGATTTCCTAAATTGATCGGCCCCGTTTGCTCGCTGTTCATCAATCGTATCAGTCCTTCTACTAAGTCGGAAACATAGCAGAAACTGCGGGTCTGCGAGCCATCGCCGTAAACTGTCAAGGGATGCCCTTTGAGGGATTGCACCACAAAATTGCTGACCACTCGACCGTCG
>JAIUYC010000618.1 GCA_020216575.1 Coleofasciculus sp. S288
AAGTTCCCCTTGGCCTAGGGGGTCTAACCCCTTTTTTCAAGAGGCTTATTCTGACGCAGATAACAGGATTGTTTCAAGCTGAATCAAACGGCTTTTAGTTACTAACTATGTTGCAAGGTTTCTTCCAAATTGCACTGACTCTAGTGCTATTAGTGGCTATTGTCCCTTTTTTCGGAAGATACATGGCGCGTATTTTCTTGGGGGAAAGAACACTACTTGACCCGATAATGATGCCCCTAGAGGGCATTATTTATACCGCTACAGGTGTTCGGCAGCGAGAACACATGCCAGGGCGGCAGTCTGTGCGAGCGGTGCTGTGGAGCAACCTTGTCATGTTCATCTTGGTGTATTTAATCTTCATGTTGCAGGGAGTTTTACCCCTGAATCCTACGGGATTAGAAGCACCTATCTGGGACTTAGCCCTGCACACCGCAATTTCTTTTGTTACCAATACCAACCAGCAGCATTACTCGGGTGAAACCACCTATTCTTATGCGAGTCAGGTAGGGGCGCTAGGGTATCTCATGTTTACTTCAGCAGCGACGGGGCTGGCTGTTGCGATCGCATTTATTCGCGGTTTAACGGGTAGGCCTCTGGGTAACTTTTACATCGATTTAACCCAGTCGATTACCCGAATTTTGCTTCCTATCTCCATTGTGGGCGCATTAGCGTTGCTTATCCTAGGAGTGCCTGAAACCCTAGCAGGGCCAGAAATCGTCACAACCTTAGAAGGAGCCAGACAAGTTATTGCCAGGGGAACCGTCGCCCACTTTGAAATCATCAAGCAGTTGGGAGAAAACGGTGGTGGCTTTTTTGGCATTAACTCCGCCCACCCCTATGAAAACCCTAACGGTTTGTCTAACCTGATAGAAACCGTCATTATGGTGTGCATCCCTGCCTCTCTGATTATTACTTACGGTATCTTTGCTGGAAACAAGAAACAGGGATGGCTGATATTTTGGATGGTCTTCATCCTCTATGCAATTCTAGTTACGATTACCGCCATTGGCGAGTATCAAGGAAATCCCTTGGTCAACAGTATCTTGGGTAGCCAACACCCCAATTTAGAAGGGAAAGACGTTCGATTTGGCTGGGCGCAGACAGCACTTTGGGCAGTGACAACCACAGGTACAATGTGCGGTGCTGTTAACGGGATGCACGACTCCCTTATGCCTCCAGGGGGATTTTCCACGCTGTTCAATATGTTCATCCAGATTATTTGGGGTGGCCAGGGAACAGGGACAGCTTACCTATTTATCTACCTGATTCTGACCGTGTTTCTCACAGGTCTAATGGTGGGGCGAACTCCAGAATTTCTCAGTCGCAAAATTGAGAAGCGAGAAATCGTCTTGGCAAGCGTGATTCTGCTGGTTCACCCAATTTTCGTCTTGATTCCCAGTGCCGTTACCATAGCTTTTCCCGAAACCCTCAGCGGAATCACTAATCCTCTCTATCACGGCGTCTCTCAGGTGGTTTATGAATACACCTCAGCCGCCGCGAACAATGGTTCTGGTTTTGAAGGATTGGCGGATGCCACGTTGTGGTGGAACTTGACTGCCAGTGTCAGCCTGTTAGCAGGACGCTATATCCCGATTATCGCCCTGTTGCTGTTGGCAGATAGCATGTATCGCAAGCAACCCGTTCCTGAAACTACTGGTACTCTTCGCACAGATACAGGTTTATTTACAACCGTTACGGCTGGAGTCATTTTGATTTTGGGCGCACTAACGTTCTTCCCAGTTCTCGCCTTGGGCCCCATTGCTGAAGCCTTTCTACTTAATCCTGGGGCTGCTTAAACGTCAAGTCGTGCAGACATCTTGCCTGTGTAGGCGAAACGGAAAAACAACTACCGCAGGCGAGACGGCTGCACTACGTTACTTAGCTGCATCAGCTCTAGAATTCAACTCTTTTAATTCAGACTCTGTACAAAAAATGAACACACAGGAACAGGATAGGCTTGAAACCAAGCCGCCTAGAGACCGTAGAAGAGGTGAACGCAAACGGCATCAGAGGACAGTTGATACAAGAGGGCTTTATAAAAGAGCCTTGCGGGATGCCTTCGTGAAACTCAACCCGCGTGTGATGCTGAAAAACCCAGTCATGTTCGTCGTCTGGGTCGGCACGATTATCACCTTTTTACTAACCATTGACCCAATCCTATTCGGACCCGTACCTGGGGAAAACCAGCGCCTCTTCAACGGGTTGGTAACGGCGATTTTGTTCTTCACTCTGTTGTTTGCCAACTTTGCGGAAGCGGTGGCGGAAGGGCGCGGTAAGGCGCAGGCAGATTCGTTGCGTTCCACCAAATCAGAGACAGTTGCCCGCAAACTTCTATCTAATGGTTCAACCCAAGAAATTAGTTCTACTGAACTGCACAAGGGCGACCAAATTAAAGTGATCGCCGGGGACATCATTCCAGCAGATGGGGAAGTGATTCAAGGTGTGGCGTCGGTGGATGAGTCGGCAATTACCGGGGAATCTGCACCAGTTCTTAAAGAACCGGGAAGTGATGTTGCCAGTTCTGTTACAGGAGGGACTCGCATTCTCTCCGATGAACTGATTATCCGCGTCACGGCTGAACCAGGTAAGGGATTTCTTGATCGCATGATTGCCCTCGTTGAAGGTGCGGAACGGACGAAGACACCCAACGAGATTGCTCTCACCGTCTTGCTTGCCGTTCTCACTCTCGTCTTTTTAATAGTTGTCGCGACAATTCCCCCGATCGCAGCGTATGTCGGCAGTCCTGTAGGCGTTGTTACCTTGATTGCCTTGTTGGTGGCGCTGATTCCCACAACTATAGGTGGATTGCTGAGTGCGATCGGCATTGCTGGAATGGATCGGGTTGCTCAGTTTAACGTCATTGCTACCTCTGGACGAGCGGTTGAAGCGTGCGGCGACGTAAACACCTTGGTCTTGGACAAGACGGGTACAATTACCCTAGGTAATCGTTTAGCAGAAGAGTTTATTCCTGTCAATGGTCACTCTCCTGAAGAAGTTGCGCGTGTTGCTTTGGCAGCGAGTGTGTTTGACGAGACGCCGGAAGGCAAGTCAATCGTCAAGTTGGCAGAACAGATGGGGGCAAGGATTGATTTTGACCGCAATACCGCCGAAGGAATTGAGTTTACTGCCAAAACTCGTATGAGTGGCACTGATTTACCCGATGGTGGTGAGGTGCGTAAGGGTGCGGTGGATGCGATTAAAGGCTTCGTGCGTTCTCGGGGTGGACGCCTGACAGCCGACCTAGATGAAGCCTATCACCGAGTTTCGCGTTTGGGTGGTACTCCCTTGGCGCTTTGTAAAGACAAAGACATTTACGGCGTTATCTATCTCAAAGATATTATCAAACCCGGTATGCGCGATCGCTTCGACCAGTTGCGACGGATGGGCGTCCGCACCGTCATGCTAACTGGTGACAACCGGATTACGGCGGAAGTGATTGCCGATGAAGCTGGGGTGGATGATTTCATTGCTGAAGCCACACCAGAAGACAAAATTGCTGTGATTCAACGGGAACAGGCAGAAGGCAAATTGGTGGCCATGACGGGCGATGGTACCAACGACGCCCCTGCCTTAGCCCAGGCAAATGTTGGGTTGGCGATGAATTCCGGCACGCAAGCGGCAAAGGAAGCAGCCAATATGGTGGATTTGGATTCTGACCCCACCAAGCTGATTGATTTGGTCACGATTGGGAAGCAATTGCTGATTACTCGTGGGGCATTAACGACATTTTCCATTGCCAACGATATCGCCAAATACTTCGCGATTATCCCTGCAATGTTTGCCCCAGTTGCCATCCTTAACATCTTGGGTTTAGCCAGCTCACAATCCGCTATTTTGTCGGCGCTCATTTACAACGCTCTTATTATTCCCGCGCTTATCCCGCTAGCTCTTAGGGGGGTTAAGTTTAAGCCCGTAAGTGCCAATCGATTGTTGTTGGAAAATATCCTGATTTATGGCTTTGGAGGGGTGATTGCTCCGTTTGTGGGAATTAAGATTATTGACGTGATTATTTCGGGGATTGGGTTGGCTTAGGAACGTAGACGCTTAGCGGCTTGCCGCAGGCTACCGCAGAGGCGCAGAGTACACA